>NZ_JBKJHC010000011.1:0-169765 GCF_046613565.1 Flavobacterium sp. RHBU_3
GTGAATTATGAAAAAAAAATTACTTGCAGCCATAGTGCTACTCTCGGCATTTGGCTATGCGCAAAAAAAACCTAACATTGTTGTAATAATGGTAGACGACGTTGCGCCAAATTCCCTTAGTGCATATTCATTGGGTATGCAATATCCTACACCTAACATAGACCGGATTGCAAAAGAAGGAGCTCTGTTTACAGACCATTACTCTCAGCCCAGCTGTACCGCAGGCCGTGCCGCATTTATAACCGGACAGGTACCTGCCCGCACCGGGCTTACTACTGTAGGCCAGCCGGGTAACCCACTGGGACTAAAACCGGAAGACCCTACAATAGCCGAGCTATTGAAACCACTGGGGTACATGACTGCCCAGTATGGTAAAAACCACCTGGGCGACCGCAACGAACACTTGCCTACTGTGCATGGTTTTGATGAGTTTTACGGTAACCTGTACCACTTAAACGTATCTGAAGAGCCATATCAGCCGGATTACCCGAAAACAAAAGAATTTGCAGAAAAATACGGACCAAGGGGTGTTATAGAAGCGTATGCGTCTGATAAAGATGACCCTACGGTAGATCCTCGTTTTGGTAAAGTGGGCAAACAACGTATTAAAGATACCGGCCCGCTTACCATAGAACGTATGACTACATTTGACGACGATCTTGTAGCCCGTTCTAAAGATTTCATGGGCAGGGCAAAAAAAGCTGATAAGCCATTCTTCTTATGGTTTGCTTCAAGCCGTATGCACGTATATACCCACCTTAAAAAAGAGCATGAAAACCTTGCCGGCAATATAAGTTCAGATGTGGATAAATTTGGTAGTGGATTTATGGAACACGATATGCAGGTAGGCGAACTGCTTAAATACCTGGATGAGAGCGGACTTGCCGAAAATACTATTGTTATCTATACTACAGATAACGGCCCTGAACAAAGCACCTGGCCCGATGCCGGTACTACCATGTTCCGTGGCGAAAAAATGACTACCTGGGAAGGTGGCCTTCGTTCTCCATTCCTGGTAAGATGGCCGGGTAAAATTCCTGCCGGTACGTACCTTAACGGAATTTCATCTCACGAAGACGTACTGCCTACGCTAATGGCTGCAGTGGGTAACCCTAACATTACCGAAGAACTTAAAAAAGGCAAGAAAATAGGAAATATGACATACAAGGTTCATATTGATGGTTTTAACAACCTGGATTACTGGACAGGAAAATCTAAAGAATCTGCCCGTAACCACTTCTTTTATTACTACGAAACCAAGCTTACAGCCATAAGGGTGGGTCCATGGAAAATGCACTTTGCTACTAAAGAGCGTTATTTTGATGACATGGTTTCGCATACCATGCCAAAGCTATTCAACCTGAGAAAAGACCCTTTTGAGCATTATGACGACGTAACCGGTTTTGAACTTATGATGAAGAAATCGTGGGTTATGCAGCCTGCTATAGGTATCCTTACAGAGCACTTAAATACCTTTAAAGAGTTCCCTCCAAGGCAGGCCTCGGCATCACTGGATATTAATAATGCTATACAGCAAATATTAAGTGCTAACGCAAAACAGTAGCACAGCCTAATATTTATAGCGTTCATTTATAGTATTAAAAGTCCTGAAAGGCTGCCGGATTTTTTGTGCGGTAGCCTTTTAGGTTATTAACCCAAAGTCAGGCTTATGAAAAAAATTACTACAATACTTATCATTTTTATTAGTGGTGTTTTTAATCTTAGAGCCCAGGATGATGCTGCCGAGCTGGCTAAAAAGCTCTCTAATCCTATAGCGTCGTTAATAAGCGTCCCTTTTCAAAACAATACTGATTACGGTATAGGTCCGCACAACGGCACCCGTAATACCATGAACATACAACCGGTAGTTCCTATAAGCATTAGTGAAAACTGGAATCTTATAGGCAGGGTAATATTGCCGGTAATAACCCAGTACAACGTATATGGCGAAGGCAGTAAACAAAACGGCCTTAGCGATGCCGTGGTAAGCGGATTTTTTAGCCCCAAAGCGTCTAAAAATGGCCTTACATGGGGTGCAGGCCCGGTGCTGCTTATACCTACCGGTACTGAAGAATTGCTTACTACAAAAAAGTTTGGCGTAGGCCCCACTGCCGTAGTGCTGAAGCAAATGAACGGCTGGACAATGGGCGCGCTGGCAAACCAGATATGGAGTGTGGCCGGCAGTAGCGACAGGGCCGATGTAAGCCAAATGTTCCTGCAACCGTTTGTAACCTATAACTGGAAAAGCGGAGCCGGGCTTGGCGCTAATATGGAACTGACCCAAAACTGGCAAAGCAGCGATACTACAATTTGGCTAAACCCCACCGTAAGTGGCCTAACCAGCCTAGGTACCCAAAAGGTATCGTTAGCCATAGGCCCCAGGTTTAACCTTGCCGCGCCCGATGGCGCTAAGGCAGACTGGGGATGGAGGGCTGTGGTAATATTCCTGTTTCCTAAATAAAAGGTAAAGCACTAATAATGAAAAAAGCTGTATACATAATCGGTTTTTTGCTATCTTGTATGGGCGTGCATGCCCAGGGGGAAGCCAAAGAAAACCACCATAAAATAGGCGTGGCACTTACCCACGTTAACATTTCCAGCGGCATAGACGGTTCGGGTAACAAGTGGCTTACCCTGCCGGGATTTAGCTTAGACTATGATTACAGGATTTGTGAAAAGTGGAGCCTGGGATTGCATACTGACATTATCATTGAAAAATTTGCGGTAGAAGAAAACCTGAGCTCTGAAGGTAAAACCCTTGAAAGGAGTTACCCTATAGCGCCTGCCATAATGGGCAGCAGAAGGTTTGGCCACCATACCGTAATGTTTGGTGCCGGAGCCGAATTTGCAAAAGAGGAAAACCTTTTTTTAAACCGCATCGGCTACGAATACGGCATTGAAATAGGTGAAAAATGGGAAGTAGCAGCAGGACTGAATTATGATTTTCGCTGGAACGCCTATGACAGTTATATTTTAGGTATTGTTATAGGTCGCAGTTTTTAAAACCAATAAACGGGTACGTCCCGAAGCTAACTATGAAATACTTTTGCCTTGCACTATTACTATCGTTATCTGCCTGTAAAAAGAAGGAAGAAACAGTAACAGCTAATAAAAGCTGTTGCGAAAAAGTCAATAAGGCTGATGCCATCATTGCTGCGAATTGTGAAAATTCCAGCAGCAGGTCGGCACAGATTATGGCGGCTTCGGGCGCATTGGCAGATGCTAAAGGCGATAATAAGCTGATACTTATTCCTGCCGGAACGTACATGCAGGGATCTAACGGCGACAAGTGGGCACTGCCGCGCGAACTGCCGCAACATGAGGTAAGCGTAAACAGTTTTTATATGCAGGAGCACGAGGTAACCAATGCCGAGTTTGCAAAGTTTGTAAAGGAAACAGGCTACATTACTACCGCCGAAAAACCGGTAGACTGGGAACAGCTGAAAAAAGAATTGCCGCCGGGCACACCTAAGCCGAGCGACGAAATGCTGAAAGCCGGATCGATGGTATTTGTAGCACCACCCGCTGTAAAAGGCCTCGACGATTATTCGCAATGGTGGCAATGGGTAAAAGGAGCTGACTGGAAACATCCGCAAGGGCCTAAAAGTGATTTAAAAGGGCTGGAAAACCACCCGGTAGTGCATATTTCATATTACGATGCCTTGGCTTATGCCAAGTGGGCGGGTATGCGCCTGCCTACCGAAGCAGAGTGGGAGTGGGCAGCACGTGGCGGACTTAAAAATGCCACCTACCCCTGGGGCAACGAATATGTGGAAAAAGGAGCCGCGAAGTGTAATTACTGGACAGGTAACTTCCCTACAGAGAATACCAAGAAAGACGGCTACTACTATACTGCACCCGTAAAGAGCTATAAGGCTAACGGTTATGGCCTGTATGATATGGCCGGAAATGTATGGGAAATGTGCCTGGATAAAATGGATGTGGATTATTATAAAACGCTTGTAGCAAATGGCGTAAAAAACAATCCGCAGGGGCCTAAGAATTATAATTACCCACAAGACCCTTCTGCATCAAAAAGGGTAGTAAGGGGCGGCAGCTTTTTATGTAACGATAGTTACTGTAGCAGTTACAGGGTTTCGGCCAGGATGGCAAACTCTGAAGATACGGGCATGAACCATACAGGATTCAGGTTGGTTAAAAGCGTTAAATAACACATGAAAAAGATTGTTTGGATTATAGCCATGGTTGTTTTTTCTGTAGCTACTATGTATGGGCAAGATGACTTTTTTACAAACGTTACCGTGGGTAAAAACTTTAAGAAAGAACAATGGACCTACACCACATCGGGTATATGGAAACATATTTATGACGAGGTGGGGTGGAGCCGCATAGGTGTAAATGGCGGAGCCAACTATGCCTACAAAAACTGGACGCTGCTTACGGGGTTTACAGCCCAGTATACTTTTGATAAAGAGATTGTAAACAGTGTAGAATTACGCCCGTGGGTGGGGGTAAGGCTCAGGACAGACATTATAGAAGGACTAAATATAGAACAGGAAGTACACGTGGAATGGAGGAACTTCCTGTATCATGATGCGCCGGACGAAAACTACATACGTACCACTTTTGATGTAGGTGCAAATTATAACCTGAAGGAAATAAATCTTGATTCCTGGGCGGTACAAAGCGGTTATGTATGGTACTTTTTAAAAGACCCCGCCTTGGGCGAACGCTATGCAGATTCGCGCGAGTTTAGGTTTTTAGTAAGCAAAACCTTTACTGCGGGTAAGCTTACCGTAGGCTACAAGCGCGAGAAATTTAAAATACTACCCGACAGGCCACCCGCAAAAGCCCACACGCTGGATATTATGTATGTTTTTAATTAATTCAGGAGATTCTATTTAAAATTGCGTAAAAAATCTTCCTTGTAGGTAGGCGAAATTTCTATTTCGGTGTTGTCTTGAAGGGTTATGTAGCCTCCTTTGTTGTACAGCTTTACAAAGTTGAGGTTTACTATATGCGACTTGTGTACGCGTATAAACGGCAGGGGCAGCATTTCGTCAAAGTGCTTTAAAAAGCGGCATGCCATTTTTTTGGTGCCGTTTGTAAGGTACAGGTCGGTAAAGTTGCCATTGCCTTTAAGGCGCATTATTTCTTCCATTTTTACCACCTCAAAGCCCTCCATAGTGGGGAGTATCACTTGTTGTTTTTCGGGCTTAGGCTCACGGAAGTTTTCTACAATAACACGATTGCGGTTAAACAGTTCCTTATTCATTACCTGCTGGTGAACCTTGTTTACTGCTACTATTAAATCCTCTATACTTATGGGTTTTAGTAGGTAGTAAGCCGCACTCATGTTCAGCGCCTTTAATGAATATTCTGAGAATGCCGTAACAAAAATCGTTTGGAAATCGAGCCCGGCGCAGGCCTCCAGCACGTCAAACGCATTACCAAACGGCATTTCCACATCCAGGAATACCAGCTGTGGTTTCAGTTCGTGCAGTAGTGGCACGGCTTCACGGCTGTTTTGCGCTTCGCCCACCACCTCTACCTGCGGGCAGTATTTGGTAAGGTAGCTTTTCAGCACCTCGCGTGCTGCCGCTTCATCTTCTACTATTACGCTTCTTATCTTGGTTATATTCATTGCGGTTTGTGTATTAGGGGAATGGTTACGGTAACTACAGTACCGCTTTCGGGAGGCAGTTTTTCGTCTACGCTAAACGTCATGTTCATCTTGTACAGTTCGTTTAGTAACGTCATACGTTCGCCGGTATTGTTCATCCCGCGCGACTGGTGCGCCTTTTGGTTATGCGTTTTCAGTTCGTTGCTTTTGGTTATACCTATGCCGTTATCATCTATGGTTATGCGTACATTTTTTCCTTCCAATGAAAAAGCCAGTTTCAGTAACCCCTTGGTTTCGCGGTAACGCAGCCCATGCCAAATGGCGTTTTCCAGGTGCGGCTGCAATACCATGTTTGGCACCCATACGGCATCGGGGTCCAGTTTTTCATCTACATGGATTTCAAAGGCAAATTTATCTTTAAAACGCAGGTACTCCAACTCCAGGTATTTGGTAAGGTTCTCTGTTTCATTGGCCAGGGTAATAAAATCCTTATTGGAATTTTCCATCGTATTCCGCATCAGGTTAGAGTAGGAGGTAAGGTACTTATTGGCGGCCAACTCATTGTTTTGTGCTATAAACTGGTTTACGCTGTTAAGGCTGTTAAACAGGAAATGCGGGTTCATTTCCAGGCGCAACGATTGCAGCGCGATTTCCTTGTTCTTGGTTTTTATAGAGCGCAATGCCTTTACAATGAATCCTAAAAGGAACAGCAGTACTACTGTGGCAACCAGCAGGAAGTAACTAAACAGGTTTTTGCGGCTTATCAGCTCGTCCTTTAGTTTCTTTTCGTTTTCCAGGGTACGTATACGTTCTTCGGTAACCTTAAAGGTTTTGGCATCGGTAAGCGATTTATCCGAGAGGATAATACGGTCCAGGTTCTTCAGGAAGCCTTCATACAGTGCCAGGCTTGTGGTGTCGGCCCCGTTTGATTTGTAGTAATCGGCCAGTTTCAGCAGACTCTCTCGCGCGTCAAATGTTTTACCGTTTGCCTCTGCTAATCTATAGGCTTCTTTCAGCGTGCTTACTGCATTATCGGTATCGCCCGTTTCAAAGTAAATGCCCGCAAGGTATTGTTGCTGGGCTACCTGGGTATCTGTGTCGTTAACTGCTGCGGCTTTTGCTAATAGCCGCTTTACAATTTGCACCGCTTCATCATACCGCTTACCTGAAACATACAACTTGGCAATTTCGCCATAAATTTTAAACTCCCTGCCCGGCAGGTTTGCGGCATAAGGCAGTGCCCTGCGGTACTGTTCCAGCGCATTAGAACTATCGGCCTGTTTCAGGTTCAGTAGTGCCAGTTGTACATAGGCATCGGTAACCTCTCTTTTATTATTGCCTTTTTTAAGCAGCTGTATGTTGTGGTCCAGGTACCGCGCCTCGATGACTAAATTACCCCGGCTGCGCAGGCGATTATAGTCGTTGTTGTTTAGCGTTTTCAGGGCATTTCCGGTAGCACTCTCCGCCGCAGACTTATAACTCTGCAACGCTGGTCCCCACTGTTTTTGCCGTTCCTGTATTTTGGCTATGCTGCGCAATACCCGTGCGCGCCTGTCGGCATCTTTAGCACGAGTGTATATGTCAAGGGCTTTTAGCAGGTTTTTGCCTGCCTGGGGTAAATCGTCTTTATCGGCAAATTCCTGCGCCAACAGCTCGTAGTTGTGGGCTATTTTATAATCGTCGTTTTCTATCAGCGCTTTTTCCAGGTTACCGGCCGCTTTTTTTATTTCGGCGGGTGTTTCCTTTTTAGCCTCCTGTGCCTGTAACAGCGGGGCTGCCAGCAGTGCTGTAAGCAGTAAAAACAGTCGTAAAATAGGGCGATACATGCGGCTAAGGTTTGCTGTTAGTGTTAGTACTGTAAAGGTAATCCATTTTTACATGCTTTTCCTATTGCTTTTACCAAGTGAAAACCCCATTTCACCCTTTCTCCAAAAAACGGCGGTATAAGCGTGATACATTTGTACAAGAATTAACCGAAATAATAATTTTTAAAACTTATAATCATGAAAAAGCAATTTGTATTAGCCGCTGTAGTTCTTGCAACTGCATTTAGCTTTGTAAGCTGTGGAGACAAAAAACCAGAAACAACTGAGCCAGAAACAACTGAAGTTGCTGCAGATACTACTGCTGCTACTGTAGATACTACTGCTGCTCCTGCTGCTGACACTACAGCTGCTGCTGCTGACACTACAGCAACAAAACAATAAAAAGTATAGCACCAACCCAACCCTTAAAAACCTTCAGCATAACGCTGGAGGTTTTTTTGTTTTATGAAAATTTGGGTACAGCTACAAGGTTTTAAAAATTGATATGTAGTTTAATTCATTTAACCACCCCGCCCGCCGCGGCGGGCACCCCTCCGGTGGAGGGGAATGCTTACTCATATCTAAAAAAAACTGTGTAAGTCCGCCCAATCTGTCCCGATAGCTATCGGGATTAGTGTTCCCCAACCACCTCAATCCTTCCTGCATTTTCCACATTTCAGGTTAAAAAGGCCTCCTATACCGGATATTGGCACAATTTGAACAGATTCCGGAATGAATCGGTTGCAACGTTTCGGGTTTTAATCGGCTATTTTGCGAAAACGAAATAGACACTACAATCTGTTAAAACCAAATCCATGAAACTATTTGCAAAAGTAATACTGTGCCTGCTGGCGTTGCCTGCCCTGGTAATGTGCAGTGCTGACGATAAAAAAGGGCAGGTTACCACTACCAAGCTTAACCCTTATCTGGCCGACCCGACCATATTTGCCCAAAACGGCACTTATTATTTATACGGTACCAAAGGCGACCCGAACATACCGGGCGAAGGGTTTTTGGTATATACCTCTACGGATCTTGAAATCTGGAGCGGCCCTGCCGGACTCCATGACGGCTTTGCCTTTAAAAAAGGTGACGGTTATGGCGATACCGGCTTTTGGGCCCCGCAGATTTTTCAGCATAACAACAAGTTTTACATGGCGTATACCGCTAATGAGCATATAGCTATAGCCGAAAGCAACAGCCCGCTGGGGCCGTTTACCAATGTGGGCAACCCTATACCAAGCGACGGTAAGCAGATAGACCCGTTTGTGTTTTTTGATAACGGTAAAATTTATCTGTACCACGTGCGCCTGGATGATGGAAACCGCGTTTTTGTGGCAGAGCTGGAAGACGATTTCAGCGCTGTGAAACCCGGTACACTTACCGAATGTGTGCACGCTACAGAGCAGTGGGAGAATACCCAAAACGCATCGTGGGGTGTAACCGAAGGCCCTACCGTGTTTAAAAGCGGCAGCCTGTATTACCTGGTGTATTCGGCTAACGATTTCAGGAACCCGGATTATGCCGTGGGTTACGCTACTTCAAGTAACCCTACAGGCCCATGGGTAAAACAATCCGGCAGCCCCATCATTTCGAAGGCGCTGCTGGGGTATCCCGGAACCGGCCACGGTGATATCTTTTATGATGCTGCGGGTGCTATGCAGTATGTATTCCATACACATTTTTCTACTACAACCGTAGAACCCAGAAAAACGGCTATAGTACCGCTATCGTTAAATTCAGGTGTGCTAAGTTTAGCACCGGGTGCTACTATAACCTGGCCTGGGGTAGAATAGAATTAGTTTCCTGATTACTTCCTGGTTTTTTACCACCAGGTACACAAAGTTTTTTCACAAAGTCCACGAAGTTTTACATCCCTGTTTTGTGCCCTTCCGCCGCAGGCGGGTAATCCTTGCCTTGTGTCCTCCGTGAAAAAACTTTGTGGGCTTTGTCTGAAAAACTCTGTATAGAAAGCTATAATTTGTAGAATGCTGAATTGTAGTATTTAACTGTTTTGTAGAACTAAATGCTACCCATTAAAACTCCTCCGCAGCTTCAAAGGTTACGGTTTTTCCCGTTGCCGGATGCACAAACTCCAGGTAGGCAGCGTGCAGGTGCAGCCTTTCGGCGGCAGTGCCGTAGAGGTCATCGCCTACAATAGGTGCGTTGAGTCCCGTTTCGTGGGCGGCGTGCATGCGCAGCTGGTGTGTACGCCCGGTAAGCGGCCAAAAGTGTACTTTGGTAGTGCTTTCATTTTTCTGTACGGCTTTCCATTTGGTTACCGCTTTTTTGCCAAATTCATAGCATACCATCTGCCGTGGGCGGTCGTCTATATCGCCGCGCAAGGGCAGGTGTATTTCGCCTTCGTTCTCGGTAAGTACTTTGCTCAGCAGGGCGCTATAGCGTTTGGTTACGGTGCGTTTTAAAAACTGGCGTTGTATGTCTTTATGGGCATCCTTTGTTTTGGCAACCACCAATAGTCCCGAAGTAGCCATATCCAACCTGTGAATGATAAGCGGCTCGGTATCGCCCCAGGTATATTTCAGGCGGGTGTATACTGAGTCCTGTACCAGTATACCCGGTACCGACAGCAGTTCGGCGGGCTTGTTTACCACCACAAAATGCTCATCTTCGTATACAATTTCCAGTTGCTTGCCTTCGCCGGGATTCAGCGCAAAGGGGTTGTCCTCAGTTTCTATGCCCTCCAACATGTGCTCCAGTATGGGTTTGCACTTACCGGTACAGGCCGGGTAAAACTGCCCATGCTGGCGTATCTCCGATTTTGGAGGGGCGCCCCACCAAAACTCAGCCATTGCCAAAGGCTTGTACCCGTGCAGGAATGCGTATTGAAGCAGTTTTGGCGTAGCGCATTCTCCCGCAGCGGCAGGGGGCTTGCCAAACACCGTATTGCGGAAAATATCGTACAGGCTTTTCGTGGTGCCGTATTGGTTTAAAAATGAATACTGCTCAAATAACTGCTGCTGCAACGCATTCGATTTTTCCCTGCGTTCTTTTTTCAAAGCTTCCATTTCCTCCTCGTATGGGGCTATTTCAGCAGTTAGCGCATCCAGCTTTTGCTGCCAGTTGGCACACTGCACGTTAAACTGGTGCTTGTCGTGCAGGCTGTGTTTTATCATATAGGCCTCAAATTCGGCGTAAGCTTCTTCTGAGAGTACGGCCTTTTGTTCCTGTCGTTGTTTTTTACGGAGGTTTTTATTGTCTTTCAGGTCCTTTTTGGCAGCATTGATTTCGGTTTCAGCCTGAGTGGAAAGCGTTTCAAATTCGCGCTTTAGCCCGATATAAGTTTCACCCGAAGCAATTTCCTTTACCTTATCGTTAATGCTGTTTAATATGTACTGTTCCTTTAGAAAAAAACTGTCTTCCAGAAGCATATCAAATACGGGTGGCACAAAACGCTCGTGGTCGTTACTCCCGGCAAGTTTGCCTGAGAAAGCCGACAAATACCCGACATTCCCTTCCTTATCCTGTACTACCAGAACGCCAAACATTTTGCCGATAACCAAGCCTTCCTGCCCCTCAGTCAGCCCGAAGTTATGATCCAGGGCTGCCTGCTCCTGCAGGTAATGCTGCAGTGCTTCGGCGGCAATGCGGGTAAGCGGGTGCGGGTCGTAAAAAAACGGGAAAGTGAACCGCTGCGGCAGGGTGTTGCCAGCCATTACGGCATCGGTAAAGTAGGTAAGTTTGTTATCTGTTTGTGCCAAAGTATTGAAACTGTTTTCAGGATGCGAAAGTAAGCCATATTCTGCTGAGGTGGTATAGCACGAAGTATTTTAACGCATATTTTTCAGTTGAAAATGTAACTTTGTGGTATGGACGATGAAAAATTTATTTTTTGCCTGGAGGGTGTACCCGATGTAGAAAAGGATAGGGGAACCGAAGTGTTTAATGTGCTGCAACAGCTTGCCCGCGAGCAGGGTATAGACAGCATTTATAAAACATGCGATACTATTGAGGGACTGGAGGAAAGCCTGGGTGCACTGCTGTATGACGACCATAATTTTAAGAACTACGAAATCATTTACCTGGTAATGCCCGGCGAGGCTAACAATGTACGGCTGAACGGATACTACTACAGCTTTGAGGAAATAGCTGAACTGTTTGAAGGCAAGCTGAAGGGCAAGGTGCTTCATTTTTCTAATTCAAAACCGCTGGATTTAGATGAGGAGGAGGCGCAATACTTTTTAGATATTACCGGTGCCAAGGCGGTTTCGGGGTATGGTGAGGCATCGCTGTCCATATCCAGCAGCGGACTGGACAGGGCGTTCTTCAGCCTGTTTAGCGACTCAGATGATGTGGTGGATATAGTAGAAGAACTCCACGAAAAGCACTACGCGCTTTGCAAGCTGCTTGATTTTAGATTGTATTATTAGAATGTATATGTTCTATTTATAAAGCAAAAACTCCGGTGCAAGCCGGAGTTTTTCGTTTTATAAAAGGTCAAGGGTGCGTTCCAGGGCCATGCCGCGGCTTCCCTTTATCAAAATTGTATTGTTAGTGTATGCCTTGCCGTGCAGGTATTCTTTTAGGCTGTCAAAGGTTTCAAAGAAATGGAAGTGGGGCAGGTGTACGCTGTTTGCGTAAAAGTCTTTCCCTACAAAGTAGGTTTCTACATCCGTTTCGTCTTCCAGCAGGGCTATTACCTTGCGGTGCTCTTCGGGACTTTCTGTACCCAACTCAAACATATCGCCCAAAAAGGCTACTTTATGCGCGGCATCAAGCTGAATGAAGTTGGCTATAGCCGCTGCCATACTGCTTGGGTTAGCGTTATACGCATCCAGTATTATTTTATTGCCGTTTTTCTCGGTAATCTGCGAGCGGTTGTTAGCCGGTATATAACCCTCTATAGCCTGTTTTATTAGGTTATCGGGCACACGAAAATGATAGCCTATGGCTATCGCTGCCGTAATATTAGCGGCGTTGTATATGCCTATAAGGTGCGATTGTATGTGGAAATTGTTGTAGTAAAGGCTTACCATAGGGTTTGCCTCAATGGCATCTACGGTTACATCGCTGTTGTGTTTTCCTGCCGAAAAAGTGTAGCGGGGCAGGTCTTTGGTCTTGTCGGCTTGTATAGGGTCATCCAGGTTTACAAAGGCTGTTTTTGTGTGTGCCGAAAGGTAGGCATACAGTTCACTCTTGCCTTTTATAACGCCTTCTACACCACCAAAACCTTCAAGATGTGCTTTGCCAAAATTGGTTATGTAACCAAAGTTTGGTTCGGCTATGGTGCACAAAAACTCGATTTCCTTTTGGTGGTTAGCGCCCATTTCCACAATACCTATCTCAGTATCTTTTGTAAAAGACAATAAGGTTAACGGTACGCCTATATGGTTATTCAGGTTACCTATGGTAGCTGTGGTTTTATATTTGGCGCTTAGCACAGCATTGATAAGTTCTTTGGTAGTGGTTTTACCGTTGCTGCCCGTTAGCGCTATTACCGGAAGCCCTAAGGTGTGCCTGTGGTGGCGCGCCAGTTGTTGCAGGGCAGTAAGGCTGTCTTGTACTAAAAGTGTTTTTCCGGGGACCTGGTATTCAGGATTGTCTATCAGGGCATATTTTGCTCCGGCATTCAGTGCAGCCTGTGCAAAGGTATTGGCGTCGAAGTTATCGCCTTTAAGAGCTACAAAGAAACAGCCTTCAGATATTTTACGGGTATCGGTACATACGCCGGTGCTTTCCAGGTAATGGTTGTAGAGGGTGTTTATATCCATAGGGTATATAAAAAAAATAATGCCCTAAAATTAGGGCATTATTTTTGAACTTTATGTCTTACAGAATTAGTTTCTAGGAGTTTTTTTGCTAGATTTTGGTCCTACTTTAGACATTGCACAACGGAAACCGATGTAGTCTGTAGCCATATCCTGAGGATAGTACCTCCTTTGTGCAGGATCCAGCCAGTAAGCCCTGTCTCTCCAAGAACCACCTTTAAATACCCTTACGTCATCGTTTACAAGAGTAGTCCTTTGTTTACCATCTTCTTTTGGTTGTCCTACACCTGAAGAGTCAACACCATACTCGTTTTGAGGAGCGTTGTACATCTTTTTAGTAGCACCTTCGTCGGTTAGTTTACCGTCTTCTGCACCAAATGAGTAGTAATCACGGATTGATTGCTTATCACCATCCCTGAAGTTCCTGTTATCACCCCTTGTATAGTTTTGGCGTAGGTAAGCATCATTTTTAGTGATAGGCTCCTGAGCTATTTGTCCAGGAAGGTTACGGTATTGTATACGACCGTTAGATAGTGTATCGTACTGAATAGTTTCAGCAGTTACAAGCTCAGCACGTCCGTCTTCACCGATTTTGTTTTTCATATAAACGTTACCCCTGTAGTAGTTGAAGTCGTTTCCTTCATCGTCTACGATAGGACGGTATACGTCTGCTACCCATTCTGCAACGTTTCCGGCCATGTCATAAAGACCAAAGTCGTTTGGAGGGTATGATTTAACTTTGTTTGTAATGTCTGCGTTGTCATCACTCCAGTGAGCAATTCCTCCGTAGTCACCTTTACCTTGTTTAAAGTTGGCCAGCTGGTCACCTTTTTTAGTCCTTTTACCGTTACGGGTATACATACCTTTCCAAGGATATTTTTTGTTACCCCTGTACAGGTTGTACTCGCGGTTACCTACAAGAGCTATAGCAGCGTATTCCCACTCAGCTTCAGTTGGTAGCCTGTACTCCGGAAGGATAAGGCCCGATGTCCTTTGAGCATAAACGTTTTTAGCATCTTCTTTGCCGTTTAGTTTATTGCCTGGTCCTTTATATACAAGTTCCTCGTTGCCACCATACGTTTTGTTAGGGCTTTCAAGGTAAGACTCTGTGCTAAATGTGCTTTCAGCAGTTATGTCTGTAAGCTTAGCGTCTTTTTTAAGGTATTTTTCTTTTTCAAGAACGTTCTCGTTTACACGGTCTGTTCTCCATTTGCTGAATTCTACGGCTTGTACCCAGCTAACACCTACTACAGGATAGTCGCTGTAGCCAGGGTGCCTAAGGTAGTTGTTTACCATAGTTTCATTATATCCAAGTGAACTCCTCCACACAAGTGTGTCAGGTAGAGCACCTACATAAATGTTTTTGTAGTTTTCTTCTGTTGGAGGGAAAACCCTCTTAAGCCAGTCAAGGTATTCCATGTACATTACATTGGTTACCTCAGTTTCATCCATAAAGAAAGATTGTACGTGTTGCTGGGTTGGAGTGTTGTTCCAATCATGCATTACATCGTCTTGTACCCTTCCCATTGTAAAGGTACCTCCTTCAACTTCTACCAGCCCTGGTGCCGCTTCCTGCTTTTTGTACTTGTTGTTGTGCTGGAAACCACCTTTTTTGTCATTAATTTTCCAACCGGTAGCAGAACTTACGTTACCACCACCTGAGCTTTTTTTGCTACAGCTGGTAAAACCCACCGTTACCGCCACAGCGAGCAACATGTTTAAAGCCGTGATTTTGTTAACTTTCATCTTTCTGTAGGTAAATAAATTTCGTGGCGCAATATAATAATTAACCGTTAAACTGCAACACCGTTTTAAAATTTTTGCCAAAAATATAAAATAGTGTTAAGTGTTCATTTCATTAACGGTAGTTTTAGAGTAATATTGCAACGGTAATTGTCAAATATTTTTTTTTACCCGTAATATAACCCGTTTATTTACGTTTTCAAGATGATGAAAAACCCATTACCTTACATACTATTTTTCTGTTTTAGTGCTCTTTTTGCCCAGCAAACACAGCAAGTGTCATTAAATTGGCAGTCTGTGTCGCCTGTAAAGATTGGTAACTACACCTATAATATACCACATTTTGATGCTGCGTATATGAGTTTTTACACAACGGGCGAGATGGTGTATTCCGACGGTTTTGCTACAAGTGGGCCTGTAGACCCCGAATCGCTGCAAATATCTAATATAGTATATGAGAATATTACCAAGGCCGATCTTGGTGATATAAACCCGGCATTGCTGCCTTCCGGTCATAAAGCTACGCTCCAGGCACTAAATGGGCGTGGGGTATGGAAGGGTTTGTTAAAGTTGTATCCTATAGTAAAAGAGGGGAGTGGTTATAAGCGCATAAAGTCGTTTAGTTACAGCTATGCGCTGGCTTCAAGTACGGGCAGGCAGGTAAATACGGTTAATACCGTAACTGCTGTAAGTAACTCTGTGCTGAATACAGGTAGCTGGTACCGTTTTTATGTAACCAAATCGGGCGTGTACAAGCTTAGTAAGGCTTTTTTAAGCAGCCTGGGGTTTGATACTAATGTAGATCCACGCACTATAAAGATATACGGAAACGGCGGGCATATGCTGCCTATGCTAAACGGTACGTACTATCCTATGGATCTTACCGAGAATGCTGTGCGTTTTGTAGGGGAAGATGATGGTAAGTTTGACAACACTGATTATATACTGTTTTATGCAGAAGGTGTAACAGGGTGGAATGCCGAAAGCCTTACCAATAATAACCTTTATGCTGATAATTCTTATTATTATGTTACTGCGGGTTCGGGTACCGGTAAGCGTATACAGGCTAACGTACAGCCTACGGGTACTGCTGCATTGGCTGTAAGTTCGTTTGACGATTACCAGTTTCATGAGCTTGATAAAGTAAACATAGCGCACCTGGGGCGCAAATGGCATGGTGAAACCTTTGAACTGGAAAATGAGCAGGAGTTTGAGTTTGATATAACAGATATTGATGCTTCGTCGCCGGCTAAGGTAACGGTGAGTGCCGCTGCAAATGCTATTGTGGCCACTTCTATGTCTGTAGCTGTAAATGGTAGTGTGGTGGGTACTATGAACTATGTAGCAAATACAAGCAGTGACAGGGCCGCATATGACGGATATTACTCAGGTAGCATTACGCCTTCGGGCAGTACTATAAAGGTAAAGCTTACGTATAACAATAACGGAGTGCCATCGGCTAATGCGTGGCTTGATTATATTAATGTAGAGGCAAAACGCCTGTTAAAGGGTAGTGGCAGGCAGTACGGTTTCCGTTACAATGCTGCAGCTTCACAGTTGGGTATTATTCAGTACAACTTTACCAGTGCTTCGGGCATCAGTGAAGTTTGGGATGTTACTGATATATATAATGTGTCGTCTATTACTAACGACGCCGGGTCTGCGTTTTCTTTTAATGCAAGCGGGGGCGAAGTGCGTCAGTATGTAACCGTGGTGCCAAACGATTATTACACACCATTGCGCGAAAGCAAAACCCGTGTAACCAACCAGAATCTTAAAGGAACGATCCTTAAAAACAGCCAGGGGCAGTTTCAGGATGTGGAATATTTAATTATTACCCCGAAATTCCTGAACTCAAATGCTGAGGAGCTAGCTAACCTGCATCGTAACTATTCGGGTATGGTGGTTAAGGTGGTAAACCTTGAAGACATTTATGAGGAGTTTTCGTCGGGTAAGCAGGATGTGGGAGCTATTCGAAATTTTATAAAGTATGTATACAACAATGCCTCGTCTGCAGACAAGCGGGTAAAATATGTAAACCTTTTTGGTGAGGCTTCGTTTGATTATAAAAAGCGTATATCGGGTAATACTAATATAGTGCCTACGGTGCATGGTATTCATATGACGCAGTCGGGTGCTAATGCTTACCTTAATTACAGTACTACCGAAACCTTTGTTACCGATGATTTTTACGGCACCATGGATGATAACGAGGGGCCTATGGTAGTGGGTAATAGTTTTTATGATTATGGGCTGGATATAGCTACAGGGCGTATGCTGGTTACCACCGTGGCCGATGCTGCCGATATGGTTAAGAAAGTAAAGCAGTACCTGGATAAAACATCATACGGACGCTGGAGGAACGAGTATGTAATGCTTGCCGATGACAAGGATGCCAGTTATGATACCTTTGCCGATACTATAGAGGAGATAGCTACTACGATAAGCCAGTACAAAAACTTTATAAACATACGTAAAGTGTATTTAGATTCGTATGTGCAGCAGGCTACCTCGGGTGGGCAACGCTACCCTGAAGCGCGTGAGCAGCTTATCCGTTATATAAATACCGGGGCGCTGGTGGTAAATTACCTGGGGCATGGCGGTATACAGGGTATGGCAAGCGAAAGGGTTTTTTCTATTGCCGATGCTCAGGAACTTAAAAACGATTACAAGTTTTCGTTGTTTATAACTGCCACATGCGACCTTACCCGTTTTGATAACCCGTATGAGGAGTCGGCAGGGGAGTATATTTATAAGAATGTTACCGGTGGTGCTATTGCCATGATTACTACCACCAGGTCAATCTATATTTCGGCAGCAGTGGCGCTAAATGAAAACCTTTCGGCATATTTATATTCGTATAATGGCGGTGTTAATACCTATACGTATCCTACAATGGCCGAGGCATTGAGGCTTACCAAGTTTGATTCGGATAACTCGCAGTTTGTAACCTGTGTGTCGTTTATAGGCGACCCGGCGCTAAGCCTGGCTATACCGAAGCAAAAAGTTATACTTACCAAGATAAACGATGTTCCTTTAGCCCAGTCTACAGATGTGTTGCAGTCGCTTGCTTATGTTAAGCTTACGGGGCAGGTAACCAGTGAGTCGGGTGCTGTGGAAACCGGTTTTAACGGCGAAATAGAAGTTACCGTATTTGATAAAGATGTGCAGCGTACTACACTTGTAAACGACGGACAAGGATCACCTATACCATTTAGTACACTGGGCGAAACCATTTTTAGAGGTAATGCTACCGTGGTAAATGGTGAATTCTCGGTAGGGTTTGTAGTGCCGCGCGATATTAAGATTCCGGTGGGTAATGCCCGTGTAAGTTTTTATGCCGAAAAACTATCAGCGTTAGATGACCGTACCGGTTACAGTACTGATATAAAAGTAGGTGGAGTAAATAATAATGCTGTGGCCGATAATACACCGCCTACTGTAAAGCTGTACATGAACGACGAAAACTTTGTGTCGGGGGGTATTACTAACGATTCGCCTACGCTGCTGGCATACCTTGAAGATTTGCATGGCATTAATACCTCAAGCGGTATTGGGCATGATATAATAGGTATACTGGATGGCGATGAAACCACCCAGTATGTAATGAATGATTATTATGAGGCTGCGGCCGATGATTATACCCGTGGTACGGTACGCTACCCGTTGCGAAACCTTTCGGCGGGCTTGCATACCCTTACTTTTCAGGCGTGGGATGTGTATAACAACCTTGTTACTGCCGAAATACAGTTTGTAGTAGCCGGCAGCGATGAGCTTAAACTGGATAAGGTGCTTAATTATCCTAACCCGTTTGTGAGTTATACCGAGTTTTGGTTTAATCACAATCGTCCGTTAGAACCGCTGGATGTACAGGTGCAAATATTTACGGTAACCGGAAAAATAGTAAAAACAATAAACAGCCAGGTAACCACCGAAGGTTTTTTAAGTCGCGAAATTAAGTGGGACGGTCGCGATGATTATGGTGATAAGATAGGTAAGGGAGTGTATATTTATAAACTCACTGTTAAGTCTACATCAAGTAATAAAAAGGCAGAAAAGTATGAAAAGCTTGTATTGCTGTAAAAAATAGTATATTTGTTTCCCCTAATACAATAAAAATCCTAAATGAAAAAGATTGTTTTAGCAGCGCTTTGTTTTGTAGGCGCAGGAGTGCAAGTGGCGAAAGCCCAGACCAGTAATGCGGAAAACCGTGTGATAACCACGGGTGTGCCGTTTTTGCTTATAGCGGCTGAT
This sequence comes from Flavobacterium sp. RHBU_3, assembly GCF_046613565.1. Lineage (NCBI taxonomy): Bacteria > Pseudomonadati > Bacteroidota > Flavobacteriia > Flavobacteriales > Flavobacteriaceae > Flavobacterium > Flavobacterium sp. RHBU_3. The sequence goes on from NZ_JBKJHC010000011.1 coordinate 19,116, forward strand.
GCCCGTGCAGCGGGCCTTGCAGACCAGGGTGTAGCCACTTCATCTGACGTGTATTCGCAGCAGTGGAACCCTTCTAAATACGCCTTTGCTACCAGTCAGCATGGCCTTTCGCTTAGCTATACCCCGTATTTAACCAGTATTGCCAATGATATTTCACTGGGCCAGCTTACTTATTTTAATAAGTTTGACGAAAGGATGGCCTTTGCGGGTAGCCTTCGTTACTTCAGCCTTGGTGATATAGAGCTTAGGCAAACTGATAACCCTGATGAAACTGTTATTACACGTTCGCCAAGCGAGTTTGCGCTGGATTTGTCGTATTCACTTAAACTAAGTGAGCGTTTCTCAATGTCGGTAGCTGGTAGGTTTATAGATTCTAACCTTAAAGTAGCAGAAGCTGTAGCCGGTAGTAGTGCCGACTCTAAAGCGGCGCTTTCATACGCGTTTGACCTTTCGGGTTTTTACCAGAGTGAGGAAGAAGCCTATGATGATTTTGACGGCCGTTACAGGATTGGTTTCAACTTCCAGAACCTTGGTCCTAAAATCAGCTACGACAGCGATACTACGCTAAGCAGCAACTTCCTGCCGTCTAACCTAAGGCTTGGTGGTGGATTCGACTTTATATTTGACGAATACAATACCATAGGTGTTAGTGCCGAATTTACCAAGCTGCTTGTGCCTACTCCTCCTGCAATAGTAGATGCTGTAGATAGCAATGGCGATGGTGAGATAGATAATAGTGAGCAGCAGACTGCTGACGATGCTTATTCGCAAAAACTACAGGATTATAAAAACATCAACTGGGTAAACGGTATCTTTAAATCATTTGGCGATGCGCCGGGTGGTTTCAGCGAAGAGCTAAAAGAAGTTACCTACTCGGTTGCTACAGAGTATACCTACAATAAGGCGTTTAATATGCGTCTTGGTTATTTCCATGAAAGTCCGCAAAAAGGAGCCCGTAAGTTTTTCTCACTGGGTGCCGGATTTAAATATACAACACTAAAAATCGACTTTTCGTACCTGTTCTCAGCTTCTACCGTAAGGAACCCGCTGGAGAATACACTGCGTTTCTCGCTAAGCTTTGCCTTTGGCGACGAGTGGGACGAATATTAGGATATGGAGAAACTGCAGCTTACCACAACCTTTGCAGTATATAGCAGTACTGCCGAATTACCGCAGCACATAGCGGCTCTTATGGAGCAGGCTGTTGCCGTGCGAAAAAGGTCGTATGCGCCGTACTCAAAATTTCATGTGGGTGCAGCGCTGTTGCTTAGTAATGGTGAGGTAGTGCTGGGTAGTAACCAGGAAAATGCAGCCTACCCCAGTGGTCTGTGTGCCGAAAGGGTGGCTATTTTTCATGCCGGTGCCGTTTATCCTGATGCTGCTGTAGTGGCTATGGCTATATCTGCGGCGGCTGAAAGTAAGGTGGTTACGCAGCCTATACCTCCGTGTGGGGCGTGCAGGCAAAGTATAGCTGAGTACGAGCTGAAACAGGAAACCCCGATAGAAATATATTTTATGGGCGAGGAGGGTAAAGTGTACTGCAGCGAATCGTTAAAAAATTTACTGCCCCTTACTTTTGGGGGAGAATATTTATAATATTAGTAAAGGGATCGTTTTCGGTCCCTTTATTTTTTGCAGGTGTTTTAAAAAATAGTAAAATACTTGGTTTAAATTTTTTAGTTATAAAAGGGATGTGTTATTTTTGCCTTTCGCAAATCAGGTGTAAAACTGGTAATTTGCATTCTCTTTATAAAAAGGATTAATTAGTACCAAGAAGCAACATTAATTGAGCAATGAAAGAAATTACAAAAGAAGTGTACCTGAAATGGTATGAAGACATGCAGTTTTGGAGGAAATTCGAGGATAAACTGGCAGCTTTATACATTCAGCAAAAAGTAAGGGGTTTCCTTCACTTATATAACGGACAGGAGGCAGTACTTGCCGGAGCACTACACGCTATGGATCTGTCTAAAGACAAAATGATCACTGCTTACCGTAACCACGTTCAGCCTATAGGTATGGGTGTAGACCCTCGCCGTGTTATGGCAGAGCTTCTTGGTAAAGCTACCGGTACCTCTATGGGTCTTGGTGGTAGTATGCACATCTTTGCTAAAGAAAAAGGATTTTATGGCGGTCACGGTATCGTAGGTGGACAAATTCCACTGGGAGCCGGTCTTGCCTTTGCAGATAAATATTTTGAAACAGGCGGTGTTACCATGACTTATTTTGGTGATGGTGCTGCACGTCAGGGCTCACTACACGAAGCGTTTAACATGGCTATGCTATGGAAACTTCCGGTGGTATTCATCGTAGAAAACAATGGTTATGCCATGGGTACCTCTGTAGAGCGTACTGCTAACCACACAGATATCTGGAAACTGGGTCTTGGCTACGAAATGCCATGTGGTCCTGTAGACGGTATGAACCCGGTAAAAGTTGCCGAAGCTATGCACGAAGCTATAGAGCGCGCACGCCGTGGTGATGGCCCTACATTCCTTGAAATGAAAACGTACCGCTACCGTGGTCACTCTATGAGTGATGCGCAGCACTACCGTACTAAAGAAGAGGTAGAAGAGTACAAAAAGATAGACCCTATTACTCAGGTTCTTGATATAATTAAAGAAAACGGTTATGCTACTGATGCTGAAATTGAAGTAATCGACCAAAGGGTAAAAGACCTTGTGGAAGAGTGCGAAAAGTTTGCAGAAGAGTCTCCGTACCCGGATCTGAACATTATGTACGATGTAGTGTACGCACAAGAAAATTATCCGTTTTTACCACATAAACTATAATTAACACGATGGCAAAGATTATAACCATGCCGCGCCTTAGCGACACAATGACTGAAGGTACTGTGGCTACGTGGCTTAAAAAAGTGGGCGACACTGTAAAAGAAGGTGATATACTTGCAGAAATTGAAACCGATAAAGCCACTATGGAATTTGAGGCTTTTGATGCAGGTACTCTACTATATATAGGAATACAAGAGGGCGATACTGCTCCTGTAGACAGCGTTTTGGCAATCATTGGTAAAGAGGGCGAAGATTTTCAGGCGCTTCTTGGCGGTGGTGCTGCACCTGCTCCGGCTGCTGAGGCTCCTAAAGCTGAAGAACCAAAAGCTGCTGAAGCTGCCCCTGCGGCTGCTCCGGCTGCTGCTGAGCTTCCTAAAGATGTAAAAATTGTAACCATGCCACGCCTTAGCGATACCATGACCGAAGGTACTGTGGCTGCATGGCTTAAAAAAGTAGGCGATACCGTAAAAGAAGGCGATATCCTTGCTGAGATTGAAACAGACAAAGCTACTATGGAGTTTGAAAGTTTCAATGCAGGTACACTACTTTACATAGGTATACAGGAAGGCGAAAGCGCTCCGGTAGACAGCGTACTTGCTATTATAGGCCCTGCGGGAACTGATGTAAGCGCGTTTACAAGTGGTGCTCCTGCACCGGCTGCTGCTCCTGCAAAAGCTGAAGCTGCTGCTCCTGCCGCTAAAGAAGAAGTTAAAGAAGAGGCTGCTACAGAAACTGTAACTACTGCCGATGGTGGTAGGGTATTTGTTTCTCCGCTTGCCCGCAAAATAGCTAAAGATAAAGGTGTAGACCTTAGCAAAGTTAAAGGTACAGGCGAAAACGGCCGTATCGTTAAAAAAGACGTAGAAGGCTACACGCCTGCTGCTGCGGCTGCTCCGGCACCTGCTGCTGCGTCTCCTGCTAAGGCTGAAGCTGCTGCTAAACCGGTATACACTCCGGTAGGTGAAGTAGCTACTGAAGAAGTGAAAAACAACCAAATGCGTAAGGTTATTGCTAAGCGCCTTGGTGAGTCTAAATTCACTGCGCCTGAGTACAGCCTTACTATAGAGCTTGATATGGACAACGCCATTGCAAGCCGTAACGTAATTAACGCTGTGCCTGATACTAAGGTGTCGTTTAACGATATGGTGATTAAGGCAAGTGCTATGGCACTGCGTAAGCACCCGCAAATAAACACCCAGTGGAAAGAGGATGTTACCATTTACAATAAGCACATCAGCATAGGTGTTGCCGTAGCGGTAGAAGATGGCCTTGTAGTGCCGGTACTTAAGTTTACCGATATGATGAGCCTTTCTCAAATCGGTACCGGTGTTAAAGACCTTGCCGGTAAAGCACGTAACAAAAAACTTACTCCTGGCGAAATGGAAGGAAGTACGTTTACCGTGTCTAACCTTGGTATGTTTGGCATCCAGGAGTTTACGTCTATCATTAACCAGCCGAACTCAGCCATCCTTTCAGTAGGTGCTATTGTTCAGAAGCCGGTAGTGAAAAACGGACAAATTGTGGTAGGAAACACTATGACTGTAACCCTAACGTGCGACCACCGTACTATAGATGGTGCTACAGGTGCTCAGTTCCTGCAAACGCTTAAACAATACATTGAAAACCCTGTAACTATGCTTGCATAAGCTACAGCGTTTATATGATAAAGAGAACCCATCCGTTACGGATGGGTTTTTTTATATCACGTTAAGCGCTTGTCTTCTCTTTTGCCTTAGCTATCCAATTTAAACTATGCTTTATAGGGCCTTTTATACCTCTCATAGGGTCATTTGGGTTATCAAGTATTACTTTTGGGTTTTTATCTAATTGCTGTAATACAATTTCTGCTTTTACTAGTAGCTCTTTTGATGGAAATGGATTAACATCGTCCCTAACACATGAAATAAGCATTTTGTGTACTGCACTTGTAAGTGTCCATATTGTGTTAAGTCTGTATCCTCCCAGATTTTCGTCTCTGGAGAGTTCATCAAGTAATGAGATTAGGTCGGGTAATAATTTTACAGGTCTTTTTTCTCGGATTCCTACTGCTGCCGCATAGAGTTCTTCAGGAGTTGCTGTAGTTTTTAGGTGTTCTTGTAAAAATAAGTCGTCGTTAAGATTTTTTGATTGGGCTTTAATCTTATGTTTAACTTCGTTTAAACTCTCTAAAGAGGCATTGGCATCGAAATTATTAATGATGCTTTGAAACTGCTTTTTATTGTTTTCAATTTCCGATTCCAATTCAGTTATTCGTTCGTGACCTTGCTGTACTTGTTCCTTTAACTCTCTCAGCTCAATTTCAAACTCTCCAACTTTAAATTTTGAAATTCGATTAATCATATCCGGTTTGAACATAAAATATAAAATTACTAATAGTAGTACTACCTCCCATAATGATACATTTTCAATTATTTTTGTGAAGATTTCCATAGATTTTGATTGAAATTAGTTTTTGGTTAAAATAGTTGTATGCTCTTGTGTTACTAATGTAATTAAAATAAGTGAGTTATGATTCTCTTGAGGTTTTGATTGTGCTAAGTTTCACGGGAATAAAAACTATAATATCTTTACACTATGCTCGACCTCTTTAACCCCGAACCCGATAGCTCACAAAACCTCCTGCCGCACGATGGAGAGGTACACTACTACGGTCATGTAATGCCGTTAGCGCAGGCGAATTATTATCTGGAAAGGCTGCTTACAACTATCGAGTGGCGAAATGATGAAGCTATTATTTTTGGTAACCTGATTGTAACCAAACGTAAGGTGGCCTGGTATGCCGATAAGCCTTTTAGTTATACCTACAGCCGTACTACAAAATATGCACTGCCGTGGACTCCGGAACTTTTGGAACTGAAACAGCTTGCGGAGGAACGCACAGGTGAAACCTACAATTCCTGCCTGCTGAATTTGTACCACAGTGGCGAGGAAGGAATGGCCTGGCACAGCGACGCCGAAATAATGCTGAAGAAAAATGGTGCTATTGCGTCGTTTAGTTTCGGGGCAGAGCGTAACTTTGGGTTTAAACACAAGGAGAGTAAAGAGGTAGTATCGGTGTTTTTAGAGCATGGCAGCCTGTTGGTTATGAAAGGCACCACACAAACGCACTGGTTGCACCGCCTGCCCCCCACAAAAAAAGTTACCAGGCCACGGGTTAACCTTACCTTTAGGACTATTGTGGAGCAATAGGTATTATTTCTTATTTTAGCCAAACAAACACAACATTATGAAAAAACTTTTCCTGTCGGCGCTACTTGCCGTTTCGTGTATAAGCGTTTCGTGCGCACAGAAAAAACAAGCTAAAGAATATAAAGTAGAGGAGGCTTCGGTTTCGGCTACGCTAAAATATTTATCTTCTGATGAGTTGCAGGGGCGCCTTGCGGGTACCCGTGGGCTAGAACAGGCGGGTGATTACCTGGAAGACATCCTGAAAAAGAACGGCATTAAGCCTTATTTTAAAACCTATAAAGACACGCTTACCAACTTTAAAAATACCACCTACAACATTGTGGGCTACCTTGAAGGAACCGACCCTGAGCTGAAAAAGGAGTTTGTGGTGTTTAGCGCCCACTACGACCATATTGGGGTAGACGCGGAAGGCGAAAATGGCGATACCGTATACAACGGTGCTAACGACGATGCCAGCGGTACTACTACCGTAGCCGAGCTTGCAAAGTATTTTGGTAAAATGAAAAACAACAAACGCAGCATACTGTTCTGTTTTTTCTCTGCTGAGGAGGCCGGACTTATGGGGTCGAAGTCGCTTGCAGCTAAGCTTAAGGAGAAAAACTTTAACCTGTATGCCATGCTGAACTTTGAAATGGTAGGTGTGCCTATGAACCGCGATATACTGGCGTATATAACAGGCTGGCACAAGAGCAATATGGGTGATAAAATGAACGAATACGCAGGCAAGAAACTGATAGGCTACCTGGATGTGGAAATGAAATACCAGCTGTTCCGCCGTAGTGATAACTACAGTTTTTACAAGGAGTTTGATAAACCTGCCCAAACGGTTTGTACCTTTGACTTCGAAAACTTTGACTATTACCACAAAGTGCAGGACGATTTTGAACACATGGATATTGCTGCCATGACAAGCTTTATACAGCAAATGGTTCCGGTAACGTATAAAATGGTAAATGCTCCGGCGGGGGATATAGTAATGAAAAAAGAATAATGAGTAAAAATATCATCATAACGGGTACCAGTCGTGGCATTGGCTATGAACTGGCACTTCAGTTTGCCAATTCAGGCCATAACGTACTTGCCATTTCCCGAAAAACACCACAAACGCTTTTAGAGCATAGTAACATTACCTGCCTTTCGGTAGACCTTAGCGATGTTACCGTGCTGGAAAGCATAGGGCTGTTTATAGACCAAACCTGGAAAAAAGCTGATGTGCTTATACACAATGCTGGGGCGCTTATCCATAAGCCTTTTGGCGAAATTACTGCCGATGAGTTTGAATACATTTATAAAGTAAACGTATTTGGCGTAGCTGCGCTAAACAGGGTAGTACTGCCGTACATGCCTGCCGGTAGCCATGTGGTTACCATAAGCAGTATGGGTGGAGTGCAAGGCACTATGAAGTTTGCCGGGCTTGCGGCCTACAGCAGCAGTAAAGGTGCTGTTATTACGCTATCTGAGCTATTGGCAGAAGAATATAAAGACAAAGGCATTGCTTTTAACGTGCTTGCCCTGGGGGCGGTAAATACCGAAATGCTGCAAGAGGCATTCCCGGGATATGAGGCGCCGCTTTCGGCTGGGCAAATGGCCGATTATATTTTCAACTTTGCCCTTACGGGGAATACATACTTTAACGGTAAGGTACTGCAGGTATCGAGCACCACACCGTAAAACCTGATTTTTATAAGTGAAAGATATTTTGCTGAAATATGTACCCGAACATGCTGCCGAACCTGTGTTTGAGCTAATAAAGCACTATGGGGTACACCTTAAAATTGTAAACGAACGGGTAACCCGCCATGGCGATTATCACCGCGACCATTCGGGTTACCATCGTATTACGGTTAATGCCAGCCTTAATAAATACCGTTTCCTTATAACGCTGGTGCACGAAATAGCACACCTTGTGGCTTTTGAAACCTTTGGGCGAAACATAAAGCCGCATGGGGAGGAGTGGAAGCGTACCTTCCAGAAACTGATGGTGCCGTTTATTCGCCCGGAAGTTTTCCCGAACCATTTGTTGCCGCTTTTGGCACGCCACTTCAAAAATCCGAAAGCCAGCAGTGATACCGATGCCACACTTTCATTGGCACTAAAACAATACGACGAGAAGGATCCTTCTAAGACCTATATGTTTGAGGTTCCGTACGGTGCACTGTTCCGTATACATAACGGAAAGCTTTTCCGTAAGGGTGCGCTGCGCCTTAAGCGTTTTGAGTGCCTGGAGGTAAACACAGGGCGTACTTTTCTTTTTGCTCCCAATGCCGAGGTGCAGTTGGTTCAATCATAAAATAACCAGGAAAATCAGTAAAAAAAGTAGGGTAAAACTGTTTTAACATGTTGTGTTAAAATTATGTATGCATAGGTGATTATGTTTTTTTTAACATATATTTACCGATACCAATCTTTTTAGATAAACCTGCTATGAAACCAATTTTACGTTCCTTGGGGAAAATCCCATTTCTCCTGTTTTTTTTATTTATTTCGTTAAGTGCGTTTGCCAGTTTACCTGATTTTACGCTTACAGTAACTCCCACAGCACAAACCTGTTTGGGTAATGGTACACTTACATTCAGTACAACCGGTACTACGCCGGGTGCTACAATGACCTTTGCAGTATACTTACTGCCAAATACCACTACGCCACTTACTACTACCAGTGCCACTACGGTAAACAGCCTTTCGGCGGGTACGTACCAGGTGGTGGCTACACAATCGCTTGGCGGCGAAACCAGTACAGCTACGGTAAACGCTACTATAGCTAACAATGTGGTAAACCTGCTGTACACGCTTACTCCCGGCAACGTTACCTGTAATAACAACGGTACCATTACGGTAAACGTATTACAAGGCGTGGCGGTGTCGTATGAAATTATTGCAGGCCCTGTAACTAAGCCTTTACAAACTTCTAATGTGTTTACTGGGCTTCCGGCGGGCTTGTTTCAGGTGCGTGTTTACAATAATTGTGGCGAGGCTACGGTAGTTTCTGTAACATTAACTGAAAGCGAACCTACTTTTGGTATCTATCAAAACAGCGTTGACGGGGGTAACCTTCCCAGCTGTACTACCATTCGTACGTATAATACAATCAGTTATTCGGGTGTAACGTTCCCGCTTTCGGTGCAGTATACTGTATACCCGCCGGGTGGAGGAACACCTACAATTGTAAATACCACGGTTAATGAGGCTGATGTTGTAGGGCCACCTCCTAACATTACTGCCATAATACCATTTTATCATAACCAGACTTACAGCTACGATGTACAGGTTACTGATTCGTGCGGACACGTATATACTAAAGTCAACAATATTACATTTGCCAAAATTGAACTTGGTATAACCCCAGATTATCCGGGTTGTAACGGCGTAATGTTTACACTGGAACCCCACACCTTTGTAGGTCCGTGGACTGTAACGTTTATAGAGGCACCGGCAGGCTTTGACCCCGAAGCTTACAATAGCCAGCAGCCTACATTTACAAGCGACAGCGCAGATTTTGGTTCGGAACTGAATCCTGTGCCGTTGGGTACGTATACCGTACAGATTACCGATGCCTGCGGGCATACGACTACTACAACCGTAGAGCTTGAGGTGCCTGATGTAGAGCCGGTTTATAATGTAATTGCCGATTGTGGTTCTACTACCGGCAGTATAAACATTAACTTGGGTAATAAGAGCTTAGTACAGGCTGTAGTACTTACCGCCCCCGACGGTTTTCCGGGTACATTGCCGTTTGATGCTTCATTTGGTATAAATGATCAGGGCGACCTAGTGCTTACCGATGTACCTTTGGGAGATTATACTTTTTATCTGGTTGATGAATGTGGAAACGAATATGATGATTTTCCGGTAACGGTAGCTCCTTCCCAATCTGAAGAAGGTGTAATAACCGGCAACCGCCCCGGATGCGATGAAGGTATAGGATCTGTACGCGTACGCAGTACAGTTACCGAAACCCAGTTTACGCAGGCCATTATTACCGATGCCCCCGACACCTATACGGCTACACTGCCACAGGATGTGTCAAACAATATAAATATAGTACCTAATAACACACTGGGTAACTTTTTTATGAATGGCCTTCCTGAGGGTGATTATACTATACAGTTTACAGACCAGTGTAACTTTGTGCAAACACAAATCATTACCGTGGAAGGATACCATGTAGGGACTAATGATTTTACTGTAATACCGCACTGTGGCTCTTTTGATTTAGCCATGCTGCATGAAAGTAACGGTACTTATGTACAGTCGTTCTGGCTGCAAAAGTATGATGATGCCACCGGAACCTGGGGTCATCCGCTTACGGGTTCTCCTTATACAAGCGGATTGCCGAATACAGCAAACTCTGTACCCTTAAGTAATGCTACTACAAACCTTAATAACCCGTATACAGGGCATTTCAGGGTGTTAAAGATACATTATATATATAGTAATGGTGTTAGTGCTAACTTTTTATGCAGCAGTGTGCTGTATGAGTTTGACTTTGACGGAGGCCCGGAGATTACCGCTGCTTATAGCTTCCCTTGTTCGGGTGGACTAACTGAGGTAGCGCTTGAGGTTACCGGGGTACCACCGTTTACCTATGCCATAACCAGTAAAAACGGTGATAACACTTTTGTGGTAAACAATGGCAGCAACAATGTCTTTAGCGGACTGGAGCCTGCGCTGTATAATTTTCAGGTAACGGATGACTGCGGTAACGTACGTAACCGTGAGTTTACCATAACCGAAGAAGACCCAATACTGATTACCGCCAATGGTTTCTGCGAAGGCCAGCTGAGTACACTGAGCGTTCCGGAATATACGTTCCTGAGCTACCAATGGTACGAGCAAAGCAACCCTACTACCATACTGAGTACGTCGGGTACGCTTACCTTCCCTTCTTATAACTCGGCTACAGATGCCGGTACCTACGTGCTGAACATCCTTGCGGTTAACCCGGAATCGTGCCTTAACCAGCAGCTGAGCTATACCATAGAGCCAAATGCCCTGCCAAATGCAGGTAACGATGCTATGCAAAGCATTTGTAATCCATTTGCTGCCATAGAACTTACCCAATACCTGGGCACTACGTATGATGCAGGTGGTACCTGGACCGATGATGATGCTACAGGTGCACTAACGGGTTCGGTATTTAATACGCAAACTATAGGGGCTGGCACGTACCATTTTACCTATACGGTAAATGGTTTCTGTGGCCTTGTAGATACGGCAACAATAGCCATAGAACTAAAAGATACACCGCTAACTCCTGTGCTTACTGCCGTACCGGGAGTGTGTGTGGGCGCGAATGTACAATTTGGTGCCAATACCGTAGCGGGTGCTACCTATGCCTGGACAGGGCCAAACGGTTTTACGTCTGCGCTGCAAAACCCGCTGTTGACCGGTGTTACCGTAGCACAATCGGGAGATTACTCGGTTACCATATCGCTAAACGGCTGTACGTCGCCACCGGCTACCGTAACCCTTACGGTGAGCCCGCTACCGTATGCCGGTACCGATGGTGCACAAACACTGTGTAATACGGGTGATATTATAGACCTTTCGGAATTTTTAGGAACAGGTTACACCACCGGTGGAACCTGGACGGATGTAGACAATTCGGGTGCGCTTACTAATGCTGATTTTGCCACCTCAGGCGTAGCAGCAGGTGTGTACCACTTTAAATACGAAGTAACTAATTTTTGTGGTATTCCAGACGATGCCACGGTAACCATAACACTAAATGATGTGCCTAATGCACCTGTTATTGCTGCTGTAGCGCCATTATGCGAAGGCAGCGATGTGCAGCTTACCACTACAACTGTACCTAATGCTGTTTACACATGGACAGGGCCAAACGGCTTTACATCTGCCCAGCAAAATCCGCTGATTGCTGCAGCTACCACGGCGGCTTCGGGTACGTATTCGCTTACGGTTACCGTAAACGGCTGTGCTTCTCCTGTGGCAACTGTAAACGTTCAGGTAAGCCCATACCCGCAGTTTACCTTTAGCGGTGAGTCGGTGCTGTGCGACGGACAAACCATACAGCTGGATGTAGTACCGGGTAACTTTACCTCGGGTTCAGTAACCTATACATGGTATTATGAAGGTAGCTTGCTTAGCGGTGTTAATACCGAATCGATAGAAATTTCTGAAACGGGAACCTATACCGTAGAGGTGTCTAACGGTACCTGTACTTCGCCAAAAGACTTCACGGTTTCGCCAAATACCAATGCCTTTGAGGTGGTGCTTGATGCCGGCTGTGAAAACGAACGCTATATAATACAGGTGTTAAACATCGATGAAATTTCTGATGTGGCTTCAATAGAATGGACAGGGCCTAACGGCTTTACTGCAGTAGGGGAGTCGGCAGATATTACCGATGGTGCTACAGGAACGTATGTGGCTACCGTAACTACACTTAATGGTTGTAGCGCTTTTGCCGAGGTGGTGGTAGATAACACCCACTGCTTTATACCACGCGGTATTTCGCCGGGCGACTCTGAATACAATAACGAGTTTGACCTGAGCAACCTGGATGTTAGGCATATCGAAATATTTAACAGGTATGGCATGCAGGTGTACAAAAAAGACAATTATATAAACGAATGGCATGGCCAGTCGGATAAAGGTGACCTGCCTACAGGTACCTATTTCTATGTTATAACCCTATCTCAAGGTAAGCAGGTTACCGGGTGGGTGTACCTTTTAAGGAAAGTGTAATTCCTTATATCAATGTCTGCAAAAAGAAGCCTCAGGAAACTGAGGCTTTTTTGTTGGCTTTCGGTTCGGTAGGGACGTATGAAATGCGTCTCTCGGGGCGTCGGCTATAAACAAAAAAAGCCACCTGTAAAAGATGGCTTATGTTTATGATAATGGAGTATGTTATTTGTTTTCTTCCTCGTCGGCAAGCAGGCTTTCGCGTACTTTTTTAAACAGGTCGCTGGAGTATACAAACTCAACAATAGACTTGTTGCGGGTTTCCAGTATTTCGTCTTTGTTACCTTCCCACTCTTTTATACCGTTTTTAAGGAACACAATTTTCTCGCCTATTTGTAGCACCGAGTTCATGTCGTGGGTGTTTATTACCGTGGTAATATTATACTCGCGGGTAATTTCCTGTACCAGCTCATCAATTACAATACTGGTTTCAGGGTCAAGGCCCGAGTTTGGTTCGTCACAAAACAGGTACTTAGGATTGTTTACAATAGCGCGGGCTATGGCTACCCTTTTTTGCATACCACCCGATATTTCGTTCGGGAACTTTTTATTGGCATCTTTCAGGTTTACCCTGTCCAGTACTTCGTTTACGCGGCTTTTTATTTCACCGGCTCTTTTATTGGTAAACATTTGTAGCGGAAACGCCACATTTTGCTCTACCGTCATACTGTCAAACAAGGCACTGCCCTGAAATACCATACCTATTTCGGTACGCAGGTTGCGTTTTTCATCGGGTGTAAGTTCGCTGTAAATACGGCCGTCAAATGCTATGGTACCGCTGTCGGGCATGTGTATGCCCAGCAGGGTTTTCAGCATTACGGTTTTACCCGATCCGCTTCGGCCGATGATAAGATTAGTTTTTCCGGATTCGAAAGTGGTAGAAATACCCTTTAGTACTTCGGCATCACCAAACGATTTTCGTATGTCTTTAATTTCTATCATTGGCTTAATAGTAAAGTAGTAATAATGTAATTAATAAGGATGATAACCACACTGCACCACACAAATGATGTGGTACTTGCCTTACCTACCTCAAGCGCGCCGCCTTTCATATAAAAACCGTGGAACGATGGTATGGTGGCCAGCACAAAACCGAACACAGCTGTTTTAAAGAAAGCGTAAAACACATGAAATGGTATAAACTCGCGCTGTATACCCTGTAAAAACTCCTCACTGCCTATAAAGCCTCCGTACACCCCGGCAAGCCAGCCGCCCAGGATACCCAGGAACATAGATATAGAAATAACAAACGGGTACAAAAGGAATGCTATAATTTTAGGGAATACAAGGTAGTTTAGCGAGTTAACCCCCATAACCTCCAGGGCATCTATTTGTTCGGTAACACGCATGGTGCCTATACTCGATGTAATGTAAGAACCCGCACGCCCCGCCATAATAATAGATATGAATGTAGGGGAGAACTCTAAGATTACCGACTGCCTTGTGGCAAACGCGATAAGCGATTTAGGGATGAGTGGGTTAGTAAGGTTAAGCGCCGTTTGTATGGCTACAACTCCGCCTATAAAGAATGAGATAAACGCCACTATGCCCATAGAGCCAATGATTAGGTCGTCTATTTCTTTGTATATTAAGGGGCGCATTACCTGCCACTTGGTAGGTTTATTAAATACCTCCTTTAGCATAAGGAAGTAACGCCCTATTTGGTGTAAAGCTTTTATCATGTAATGTGTACAGAAAATATCGGCTAAAGTACCGATTTACATCCGTTTTTTAATTGAAGTTAATAGTTTTTTAATAAAAAAGCTGCTGAGCCGCTGAGATTCTGAGCCACTTAGCCACTTAGCTTCTTAGCCACAAAGCGATTTAAATCAGTGCCATCCAAGTTCAGTCTTTTCCTGAGAACTGCGACTGCTCACTGCTACTAAAAACTGTATACTACTTAAAAACCTTCTGCTTCATTTTCTTCCAGCGGTAGGCGCGTATAAACTTAGCCTGCTCCTGGGTTACCAGCATAGGTTTCTTCTCATTCTTTGCTTGTAAAAAACCTTTAATGTAGTCTACAAACAATAGCGGCTTGCCTTTTCGCATGGCCAGTTTGGCACCCGCAATAGCCGTGATGATGAACCCGTAGCCCAGGCTGTAAAACGCCTCACCCTGTTTGTAGCGCGCCGCCTTATTGTAGTTGGCTCCCGTAGGTTTCAGGTGTTTTACCTTCAGGCGTTCTATGGTAACTACCTTCCAGTTGTAAAACTTGGCAATAAGCTCATCGGCCGTGTCCCAACCCATAGCCGTACGCAATCCGCCCATTTGGGTAAACAATGCCTTGCGGTACGCCTTAAACGCTCCGCGAATGTGGTCTTTATCGGTAAGGTTTTCCAGTATCCACTCGCCATTTTTTTCTATGTAGGCAAAACCGCCTGCCATACCTACAGTGTCGTCGGCTTTAAAGGCGTTAAGCACGGTCTCAAAGTAATCGGCAGGAAGTATCAGGTCGGCATCCAGCTTTACAATAATGTCGTAGTCTTCGTCTACGGTGGCATACCCGGCATTAAACGCCTGTATTACCTTGCTGCCCGGCAGGTGTACTGCAGCCGAGTCTTTGTTTACCAATGATATCCATGGGTATTGCGCGGCATATTGGCTCACAATTTCGCCGGTACGGTCGGTACTGTTATCGTTTACTACCACCGCTTTTGCAGGGAGTACGGTTTGCGCAGCAAGCGAATCAAGCGTTACGCCCATAAAGGCTTCCTCGTTGTGCGCGGGTATTATTACGTAGTATTTCATTTTGAAATATAAAAGAAGTGCAAATATCCTTAATTTTGCCGTAACCGAAAAGCGAAACCTTGGATAAGAACGTATTTGTAATTATTGTTACCTACAACGGCGCCCGCTGGATAGACAAGCTTATACCGTCGTTGCTGGCATCGTCTTATCCGGTGCGCATTATAGCGGTGGATAACCAGAGTACCGATAATACCGTAGCCCTGTTACAACACTACCCCGAAGTAGATATTATAGAAACCGGCAGCAACCTGGGTTTTGGCAAAGCCAATAACATAGGCATACAAAAAGCACTGGAACTGGGTGCTGATTACCTGTTTCTGCTAAACCAGGATGCGTGGGTGTTTGCCGATACAGTGCGTAGCCTGGTTACCAATATGGAAGCCAATACGCAAGTGGGTTTATTAAGTCCGATGCATTTTCAGGCGAATGAAACAGACTACGACACCTCTTTTGCAACCTACTTAAGCCGAAAAACGGACGAGTTAAACGGCCTGCCGTTAGTGCCTTTTGTAAATGCCGCCGCCTGGATGCTAAGCAGGAAGTGTGTGGAGAAGGTGGGTTATTTCGAGCCGTTGTTCGGGCATTACGGGGAGGACAGGAACTATTGCGACCGCGTAGCTTTCCATAACTTTCAAATTGCCATTGATACCAATGCCAGGATAGTGCACGACCGCGTGATTAGCCGCAACTTTAATAAAGACATTACCCAGAGCCAATACAAAATCCTTTCGGCACTCATCAACCCAAAATATAGCCTTAGCAAAGCCTATATACAAGGGGCTAAGGAAACATTGGGTTTGCCCAAGTATTTTGCCAAATTTTACGGTTGGGGCAAAGCCCTTTCCATGCTGGGCAAACTGAGCAGCTACTACCTGAACTATGTGTTTAACCCTGCGCCTGTAAAGGCTGCCCGAAAACGCGCCCTGTAATGGAAAAGAAACGTGTAGCCCCCGTAAAACAGGTGGTTTTGTTTGCCATATTTAACTATCTGGGTACTGCAATAGGGGTAATCAGTACTTTGTTTATTTACCCAAAAGACAAGGAGCTCCTGGGAACCATACGATATATAGATAACCTTTCGCAGTTGCTGTGCCCTATTATGGTTTTAGGAGCCAGCCAGGCGCTTATAAAGTTTTATCCCGCGCTGGATGAACGCCACCAGAAACAGCTGTTTAATTACAGTATTGTTTCGGTGCTTATTACAGGCCTGGTCACTTTTTTAGGGTTAACGTTATATGCAAACCTGAGTGATAACCCGTATGTAAATTTGGCTTATTATGCTTTCCCTATAGCCATAGCATTAGCCTTTGTAGAACTCTTTAAAAAACAGCTTCAGGATTTGCAGCGCATAGCGGTGCCGTCGCTGTTTGAAAAAATAATACCTAAGGTGGTACTCCCGGCAGTGTTTCTATTCGTGCTGTACCAAGGGGTAAGTTATGACAACGCCATTTGGTTGTACATCTTCGGTTTTGTGTTTATAGCGTTGTTTACCGGAGTGTATCTTTTTAAATACTACAAACCCGGGCTTAATTACAGGTTTAAAACCTTGTTTGGCGAAATTTCGCGTAAGGATTATTTCCGTTATAGTTTGTATGCCCTGGCAGGTAGTTTAGGGTCGTTGTTAGCTTTTAGGATAGACGGACTGATTATACCCAACTATATTTCGATAGCCGCTAACGGTACATTTAGTATCGGTTCTATACTCGCTAGTACTCTTCAAATTCCGGCAGTGGGTATGTTTGCGCTTTATGCACCGATTATATCAACCTACCTGAAAGACCACAACCTGAAAGAGCTCGATGTTAAATACAAGGAAATTGCCCGCCTGTTGTTTTTTATAGGTGCGGTGCTTTATGGCTGTATTTTTCTGGGGATAGAAGATCTTTTCAGGCTTATGCCCGATTACAACAAACTGAAAGATTCAATCCCTATTGTAGAAATCCTTGGTTTTAGTGTGCTTATAAACATGGCTACAGGATTTAATAGCGAAATCATCACCTATAGTAAATACTATCGTTTTAACCTGATTGCGGTGGCCTTATTGATTGTACTAACAATATCTCTTAATATTCTGTTGCTCGAAGCTGGCTACGGAATCATAGGTGTGGCATGGGCATCGTTTATCAGTATGACTGTTTTCAATATCAGCAAGCTGGTGTTTATTTATAAAAAGTTTGGCTTGTTGCCTTTTGACGGTAAGTTCTTTAAAATGGGATTCATCTTCCTGCTGGCGGGCTTTGCACTGCACATACTGCCGCAGCTGGGTTCGCACCTGTTTACGCTGGTGTATAAAACCGGGGTGTATATAGGCATAACGGTATTCGCCGTGTACAAACTAAGGCTTGTGTACCAACTGAACGTGTGGGTGGAGCAGGCTTTGAAGAAGTTTGGTTTTGTGAAGTAGTGTAAATTCTTTGTTGAAGAAATTTGGGCAAATTATTTACCCACCCCGGCTTTCAGCCACCCCTCCGGAGGAGGGGAATGCCACTCGTACTTTAAATTCGTTATGATTATTCCCCTCCTCCGGAGGGGTGCCCGTAGGGCGGGGTGGTTAAAATCTACATTTTGTATATAAACGCGTTTATGTTCATGCCGGCACCTACGCTGGCAAAGATAACCACGTCGCCTTTGTTTAGTTCCTGGTTAGGGAGCTGTCCGTTTATCAGCAGGTCATACAGGGTGGGTATGGTAGCCACGCTGCTGTTGCCCAGTTTGTGTATGCTCATTGGCATTATACCTTCGGGTGGAGTTTGTTTGTACAGCTTATAAAAACGTTCTATAATGGCCTCGTCCATTTTTTCATTCGCCTGATGGATGAGTACCTTTTTTACCTCGCTTATGTCTATGCCGCTTTTCTCCAGGCATTCTTTCATGGCCTTAGGCACATTGCTCAGTGCAAACTCATATATCTTGCGCCCGTACATTTTTATGTAGCGTACATCGGGGTCGTGGGTTTTATTAAAGGAATTGCCAAAATATAAAAAGTACGCCTCATCATACGTAAACGACGCGCTGGCGTGTGCCAGTATGCCGCCTTCCTCTTCAGTGGCTTCTATAACGGTAGCACCGGCACCATCGCTGTATATCATACTGTCGCGGTCGTGCGGGTCTACTACCCGGCTCAGGGTTTCGGCACCTACCACCAGGCATCGCTTAGCCATACCCGATTTTATAAACGCCATGGCCTGCATAACGCCTTCTATCCAGCCGGGACAGCCAAACAGTATATCGTATGCCACGCAGTTAGGGTTTTTTATGCGCAGGCTGTGCTTTACGCGGCTGGCGATGCTGGGAACCAAATCCGTTTGTATAGCGCCGTGTTTTACGTTACCAAAATTGTGTGCCAGTATAATATAGTCCAGCGTTTCCGGGTCTATACCCGAGGCCTCTATTGCCTTTTGTGCGGCATAGTACGCCATATCGCTGGTAAGCAGGTTATCATCGGCATATCTGCGCTCCTCTATACCGGTTATCTGTTTAAATTTTTTCGTAACCACCTCGTTAGAGTAGGGAAGTGGTGCGCCCTGCTCGTCTAAAAACTGGTGGCTGGCAAAATCTATATTCGGTATAACCCGGTTAGGAATGTAGCTGCCGGAGCCTGTTATTCTAATGTTCATAGTCCTCTTTCTCGTTTGTTTATGTTATGCTAAAGTAGACATTAAATCTCTGTAAACCTGACTTAAAAAATATGCATGCATAACATTTGTGAAAACGCTAACAAACGTAGGTAAATTGTATAATTGAATGAATTTATGACACCGAAACGAGATTTTAATAACGAAAACGTTTGCTGTTTGTTTAGGTTTTGAAAACTTTTTAACAGGAAAAATTACAGGTTGTGTAGCTTTACCTGCATAACCGTAGCTATAGAAAGGGCACGTGTTTTGGCCAGCTCCGCAATTTCCCCGATAAACATTTCGTCTATCGTAGCGTTAAAGTGCTCCAGCCAGGTAGCAAAATGAGCAGCGGTAAGGTGTTCCAGCGCGTTTAGGTCCAGGTGAATTTGCATTACATTTTTGCGGTAACCGTTGCGTTGCAGCAGGCTTTGTTCCCAAAAATCAGTAAGCGACGGCATGTGTTCCTCCAGGTTTATTTTGGCCACATCGGTAAAAATATAGCCTATGGAAGGGTCGGCCAGGAGGCGGGTATAAAATGCCCACAGCAGTTGTTCCAGGTCGAGGCGGGATTGTATGTCGTGCATGGAGTTTTTTGTAAAGGTAACAATAAAACCGGTGTATGGCAGGTTGTTTTAAGCGTTGTAGATAAGGCGGAGGGTACTAATAAAAAAACCTACTTATGTGTATAAGTAGGTTTTTAAACATTTCAGTCGGGATGACTGGATTCGAACCAGCGACCCCTAGCACCCCATGCTAGTACGCTACCAGGCTGCGCTACATCCCGTTGTTTATGGTAAACACAAATATAGCATTTTGCCGGTTTAGCACAATAGTATGGGCTTATTCAGTATCTATACGGTAAATGTCTACAATACCGTGAGTTATTTTTTCGAAGTCGATATTAAGGTCGATAAGCTCCCCGGTACTAATGTCAAAAATCCATCCGTGGACGGTAATGCCACGCTCGGCGGCCGCTTTTTGTACCTCGGCGGTTTTAATCACGTTAATGCACTGTTCCTGTACGTTTAGCTCTACCAGGCGGTTGTAGCGTGCCGCTTCGTCTTCTATGCTGTTCAGTTCCTTGCGGTGCAGGCGGTACACATCCCTAATGTTGCGCAGCCATGGGTTTAGTATGCCCAGGTCGCTTTGTTGCATGGCAGCCTTTACACCACCACAGTTGTAGTGCCCGCATACTACCACGTGGTTTACCTTAAGGTGGCTTACGGCGTAGTTTATTACAGACATTACGTTCAGGTCGGTATTCGGAACCATGTTAGCTATGTTACGGTGTACAAAAGCCTGCCCCGGTGCTATACCCATAAGTTCTTCGGCAGTAACACGGCTGTCGCTGCACCCTATGTACAAAATTTCGGGCGACTGTCCCTGAGCCAGGTGTTCAAAGTACTGTTCGTCTACCTTCAGTTGTTTCTCTATCCACTCGCGGTTGTTTTCAAATACCTTTTTTATGTTCATGGAAAATAAATTTTATGCTTTGGTTCTCCAAAAGTAGCAAAAACAAATTTAAAATGAGATTGTAAGATTGTTGGACGTTTGGATTTCCGGGAATTCAGACTGTAAGATAATAGATGAGAGATAATAGAAACCGCCCTGAGAGGGGGGCTAAAGTTTATTTGGTATATCCATCATCTCATGAAGTATACGTATAATTTCCATTAATCCATCATGGCCTTCACGATAAAAAATAAGGTGCGATTTTACTTTGGTCACTTTATAGCCTGCTTTTATATGGTGCATATCCCGCCCGCTGTCGGGGTGATGCGAAATGTATTCAATTTCGGCAATCATGAGGCTATAGTATCGGTCTGCCTGTTCTTTAGACCATTTGTGGTTTGTGTACTGCCAAATGTTTTCCAAATCCAGAAATGCTTTCTCTGAAATCCGATACCGTTTCATGAATGTTTTTTATGGAGGCTTTCTAAATGGGCTTTTGGGTCAAAATTTTCTATAAACCCGCTATTTTCTCCTTCTTCAAGTTCGGCGCGAAGTTTTTTTATTTTGTCTTCTTCATTTTCAAGCAGCCGCAGTGCGGTACGTATCACCTCGCTGGCCGATTTATACCTGCCCGAAGCAATTTCACTACTAATAAAATTATCAAAGTGAGGGCCTAAAAGTATAGAGGTGTTCTTTGCCATAAAATTTCATTTTATCAAAAATACCAAAAAATGGTATTTGTTGGTGTTAAAATGCATTTATTGTCTCGGCTACTTTTTCTTCTTCACTACAAAAGAATAAAATTCTAAATCTTCCCTGAGGTGTATGCTGTTAAGATGTTCCCATTTTCCGGTGCTTCCTGATTTTCGGTATATTTTAAATTCATCCGACTGGCTATGCTTGGATATGGAGTCGCCTTTCATCGGTATATCGTCATTATTGCAATAAATAGAAAAATAATCCCCGTTTGGTGCAACTTTAATTTGCTTGCCGCCCCTGCTGCTTTGGTATGTGTCTAAAATTACGGCTTCTATTTTTCTTTCGTAAAGCGCTTTAAAATTATAGTACCAGTAAACATCAAACGAAAACCACAGTACAACTATCAGTACTATAACCGATATGATTTTGAGCTTTTTCATGGTTGATTTTGTTCTAATTTAAATTTTTGAAATCTCCCTCGGTTATATGCGGCTGAACTTTTTATACTTACAAGGTCTTTAAGACCTTGCAAGATTTGCATACGACTCACCTGCAAGGTTTTTTAATCTTGTGGATGTTGGTTAATATTCAATGTAAAAAGAGTATTCAGTCCTGCACCAGTCAATAATAGTTCCTTTAGGGGTAAGCACAAAGTGATAATTTACACCTTCTGTTTCGCTATTTTGTTGCTGTATCGTAACAAAGACCTTGTCAGTATCCCGGTTAAGTAAATAAGGGCTAGTAATAAATAGTTGAGGATAACGGTTTTTTGTATGAAGCTTTTTAATCCTGAACTGATGCTTGTTTATTGTAGCAACCTCTAAATCTAATTTTCCTGAATCGAAATTACTTTGTGCTGTTTCGTATGTAAGAAAGGGCTTAAATTGTGAATTACTGTCAATTCCGGTAATACAACCTGGATTTTCTAAAGATTTAAGGTGTATTTTGAAATCAAGCCGATATGGATAAAGGGAGATCTTCTTTTTAACAGGATAAGATTTCAGTATAGTATCCTGGTAAAAATTAAAAGCAAGCTGTTCGTAAAACGGATAGTTGCTTTCCTGCGCACTTACTGTTACAGTTGTAAATACAATAATAAGTATAAGGTTCAGTATAAAATATTTCATAAGCAGTTGGTCGGTTCTTTCCCTATAAATTTACGTTTTTCATTGGTACAATGCCATCCTTATTTCTACTAACAGTTTTTCTGCATTCTTTATATCAGGTTTTTCTGGGAGCGTTGAGGTTTTTGCCAGTTGCTCAATAGCTGCAAGATGGTCTTCAGTAAATTGCAGCAATGCATCATATTCCCATTCGCCAGCTTTAATGGCAAGAAGCTCCTCCCTGTTTGAAACACGTATGTCTAACGTGCCCTCACTTAAAATTTGCAATGCCGATTGTAATAAGCGCACTGTGTGCATCATGTTTTTGGAGTCGTACTGCTTGCCGTGTTCCATATTGGTGTTGTAGCGATTGTCGTTCCGTTTTTCTACCCAGTCCCAATATTCACGGTATTCTTTACAATAATTAGAATACCCATCTTTATTAAAATACATATAGGCACTTTCGGTTTCTCCGTTCGGAACAGACGACAACGACACCTCGTTTGAATCTTCGCTTTTTATAATGCCTTTATAACCTAATAAGCCATTGGTATCAATAAACAGGGCATACATATCCTTAGAGTGTGGCATGTTTACAAGTCCGCAGTTTTCCTGAGCCACTCCTTTTTCCTGTAGCCATTTTTTTAGCGGAATAGAATTATAACCTTTAAGGATATAACAAAAATCAAGGGGTGATTTCCGTTCTTTTGGTAGCGGATTTACAATCTTCTTTTTCAGACCGCGTGCTTTTTTTATCTGGGTTGCGGCATATCCGGCAAAGGTGTCCTTGCAAAGTTTCGACAAAAAATCGGTAAGCACAATACGCTCCATAACCGGGTGCTTATATAAAATACAATCGGTAGGGGAGGCAAGCAGTTCCAGTATGTTTGGGTTGTTTTTACTCAATAGTTCTATATAACGGCCTATTTCATAATACACCACATCATTGGTTTCATTGCTTATTTGCGGAATGTACTCCATGCCATAAAACAACTCTTTCGCCATATAAAATACCCCTTTAATGTCGGTGTCAGATGTGGGAGTGTCTAACCCAAACGACTTGCTGCCCGCTATGGCTTCAAACAATATGAGGTTGTTGTCTTTTAAATCCTGTATGGTCATCAGCGTTTTATTTCTTCCCTGAAAAAGGCTTCAAGTTCGGCGTTAATTTTCTTTCCTGCACCCAAGTTTTGGGCATGTTCCTGGTTATACAGCACGGTTTGTTGCAGGTACGTTGTTATTAGTTCCTCCCGTGGGTGCAGGTAGGTTTCATCCTGCGCAGCCTTGATTTCTAAAAGTTCGGCAATAGTTTCCTGTACATTTGCCGGAGCAAGCGGCAGCAGTTCGGCAAAAGCCACAGGAGGGATACTGTTGTTGTCTATAATCCATTTCCCGGCAAGGGCTGAACGCAGCGCATAGAAATAGCTTTTTAGTTTTACCTGTTCGGCTTCGCACACTTCCATAAAGTTTTTGGTGGTGCCCAGGTAATGGTGCAACGTAGCTATGGGCGAAAAGCAATCTTTAGCAAAAGCCTGCATTTGCGCCAGGAAAGCGTCGTTGCTATGATACGTAACCGGAGGGAACAGCCACTCTATAAGCGGGGCATTAGATTTTGAGAGTAGTTTTAAGGCTTTAGCCAAATCCCAGCCCGAGCCATCGAGGTCTTCTGCTGTCATAAATTCGATAACATCGGGTTTTTCCCAAAGCGTAAGGTATTCGTCTGCCGGTTTTTTATAAATAAAGCGGATGTCGTAATCGCTGTCAGGAGAG
Source organism: Flavobacterium sp. RHBU_3 (assembly GCF_046613565.1). NCBI lineage: Bacteria > Pseudomonadati > Bacteroidota > Flavobacteriia > Flavobacteriales > Flavobacteriaceae > Flavobacterium > Flavobacterium sp. RHBU_3. The sequence continues at coordinate 43,191 of NZ_JBKJHC010000011.1, forward strand.
GCAAAGCCCCATGCACGGCTGCCTGATTCTACGGCGTGCAGTATGTTTATGTTGTGCTGTTTTTCTGTTTCAGCAAGTTTGATCAATATGGTTTGTTGCATGGTTTCTGTTATTTAGTTTTTGAAAAACTTAACATGAAAGAAAATTATAGTTTATTTGATAAAGGTGGATTTACAAATGAAACCCCTTTTAATAAATTTTGATTTTCAACTTGGGTTACAATTTTATTCCAATAATTGACTATATCTGTTTGAGAACAATCCTTAGAATTTACACCTTGTGTTTGTTGATGTTCAATGAAGTCAAGATTCAATATAGGTTGCCTAAATGTATATTTAAATGGGTTATCATGTGAATAGACTTTGCAAGGCACAAACGAATACATCTTATTATGCTGTTCTCGTTGATTGAAATTTACGCCACGATAAAAAGTATACTCTTTATTGTCAGTAATTACACAAGAATCTTCATCTTCACTATTATACTTTTTATTGCCTAAAATGGGGCGGACACCAACATTATAATATTTGTCACCTTCATTTTTAAACAACCCTTCCTCAAGATTATGCTTTCTGAAATTAACTTTATAATTAGAAACAACAAAAACTGTATCAAGACGAAATTTCTTATCGATTGATGAGCCAAAAAGAATTATTGAATTGCTTTCTAAATTTGTAAGTACCTTGTGGAAAGTTCTTTGTTTACAAATTATATATCTAAAATAATCTCCAAAAACGTAAGGATCCGTATTATGAACCATTGACGTTTGCGATAAATCTAAAAAGGGTTTATTCAATAATGTTGGAGGTACGTTATTTTCTTTGTTAATTAGAGTTATTTCAGATTGAGCTTCCCATTCTCCCCAAAATGTTAGTTTATTTATTTCTTCAGTCTGAACACCATCTTTGGTGTTATTAACATATTTACCTTCTGATAGGATAAATTTTCTCGTATGGTTTTCCCCATTGTTCCATCCTATAATTTTTGCTTCTTTGGATTCAGGTTTTGCTTCTTGAGCGGTGTGTAGAAATTGAATAATCTTTGGCATTTGGTTAAGTTTAATAATTACTTCTTTCCCTCCAAATTTACATTTTTAAAATCTATTCGCTACATTTGGGCGTAATATTACAATACGAAACTTCCCATAAAAATGCGTACACATTTTATCGCTATAGGGGGCGCTGCCATGCACAACCTGGCACTTGCCCTGCACCACAAAGGATACCACGTAACCGGCAGCGACGATGCCATTTTTGAACCCAGCCGCACCCGCCTGGAAAAAGCCGGCTTACTACCCGAAACACTGGGTTGGTTCCCGGAGCGCATTACGGCCGATATAGAAGCCATAATCCTGGGCATGCACGCCAAAGCTGATAACCCTGAGCTGCTTAAAGCGCAGGAGCTTGGCCTTAAAATATACAGTTACCCCGAGTTTTTATACGAACAAAGCAAGGACAAAACCCGTGTGGTTATAGGTGGAAGCCACGGTAAAACCACCATTACCAGCATGATACTGCACGTAATGCACTACCACAACATAGAGGTAGACTACATGGTAGGCGCGCAGCTGGAAGGTTTTGATACCATGGTACACCTTACGTCAGACAACGACTTTATTGTCCTGGAGGGCGACGAGTACCTTTCATCACCTATGGACCGCAGGCCGAAGTTCCACCTGTACCAGCCCAACATTGCCCTGATAAGCGGCATTGCATGGGACCACATAAATGTATTCCCTACGTTTGATAACTATGTAGAGCAATTCGAAATCTTCATACAAAAGATAACCAACGGCGGTATTTTGGTTTACAACGAAAACGACCCTGAGGTAAAACGTATTTCGGAAGCGTCGACCAACCCGATACGCCGTATTCCTTACAGCACGCCTGAGTACTCCGTAGAAAACGGTGTTACCCTACTTGCCACGCCCGAAGGGCCTATGCCTATAGAGGTTTTTGGCGCGCATAACCTGAACAACCTTGCCGGCGCCAAGTGGATTTGCCAGTGCATGGGCGTAGACGAAGCCGAATTCTACGAGGCCATAGCTACCTTTAAGGGTGCCAGCAAGCGCCTTGAAAAAATAGCCGAAAACGGCAAGAACGTTGCTTATAAAGATTTTGCGCATTCGCCAAGCAAGGTGGCTGCAACTACCAGGGCGGTTAAGGAGCAGTACCCTGACCGTACCCTTATAGCCTGCCTGGAGCTGCATACCTATAGCAGCCTTAACGCGGAGTTCCTTAAGGAATACCGTGGTGCGCTGGATGCTGCCGATGTAGCCGTGGTATTCTACAGTCCCGATGCGGTAAAAATCAAGCAGCTGGAGGAGGTTACGTATGAGCAGATAGCTACCGCCTTTAACCGCGAAGACCTGATTATTTATACTAATCCTGCTGCGTTTAAAGAGTACCTGTACGAACTTAAATACGATACTAATGGTGCTGCACTGCTGCTGATGAGCAGTGGTAACTACGGCGGACTGAACTTTGATGAGGTTAAAAACTTGATATAAGGTAAAAGAATAGTTTGAAGAAGTTATTTGCCCGCCTTTTCGGGAAAAAGGAAGAAAAGCCTGTAACCACTAATGCCGAATTTTGGGATTGGTTTGCAAAACACCATAAGGCTTTTCACAAGATTGTTTCGAAAGGCGAAAATGTGGAGGAAGCATTTTTTACCCAATTGGGTCCCAAGCTCGACGGGCTTAGGCCGGGCTATTGGTTTCTGTGCGGCATGTACAATGAAAAAACTGCCGACCTAGTTATTACCGCAGACAGTTTTGTAAAGAACATTGTTTTTGCCGAAGAGCTTATAGCTGCGGCTCCTGCTTTGCCGGGCTGGCGTTTTACGGCCCTGAAACCCGCGCACGATATTGCCGACTGTAATGTGAGTATGGGCGGCTACACGTTTAGCAGCGATACGCTAAAGTTTTATGCGGTGGAAGACCCGTACTTTCCCGATGAGATAAACATTGTTTTGGTGCACCGGGATTACACCCCGAAAAATGCCGACGACATCATTCGTGGGTCGTACATTTTCCTGGAGCATTACCTGGGCGAACTGAACAGCGTTACCAGCATAGACAGCCTGGATTTTGCAGCGCCTACTGAGGCTGCCTGCGAGCTTATAGACATGGAACGCCTTAAAAGCTATTTGGTTTGGCGCGAAAAGGAGTTTGTGGAGAAATACGAGGACGATACCTACCACCACAACTACGAAGACGGTATCTCGGTGCTGGAAGCAGAACTGGAAGACGGCAGTGCTGCTATAGCCACCATGAATACAAGATTGCTGAGTTGGGAGGGTAAGGTAACCTACCCCTGGATGCTGCGGGTAACAATAGCTTTTGACCCAAATGGCGAGATGCCCGATTTCCTGGCCAATTCGCGTTTAAACGACCTTGAAGACCGCCTGATAGCCAAGCTAAGCCCTAACGATGGTTACCTGTGGCTGGGGCACGAAACCAGCCGTGGCGAACGCGATATTTATTTTGCCTGCAAGGAGTTTCGGAAGGTTTCTAAAGTCCTGTGGGAAGAAGAGCACGCTTTTCAGTACGGCTATAATTTTGCCTACGATATATTTAAAGATAAATACTGGCGCAGCCTGCAGCATTTTATGCAGTAGTTTTTTTTCAGGTTTAAAGAATAATGTTTGAATTCCCTGTTATGCAAAATACTAATATACAGTATAAAATATCTTTGCTACCTTTGCCGTTCAACCAAATTTATTTTAAACCAACCATGATTAACGATTTTTCAGAGTATGAAAAAATGCCCAAAGACTTCAACAAACTTGGGCAGGATACTAAAACATTCAGCGAACTGAACAAGCTGAAATGGGTAGTGACAGAGAAAGTGCACGGCGCTAATTTCAGTTTTGTATATCAGGATAAAAAACTCACTTATGCTAAGCGTAAGGAATACCTGTCGTGGAATGATGACTTTTTCGGTTTCCAGGAAGTAGCCGGTCGCTTGGAAGATACCGTTTTACAGCTTTTTGAAAAGCTGTCTATGGACCGCCAGGCAGACAAATACATAATTTACGGCGAGCTTTTTGGTGGCAGTTACCCGCATCCTGATGTTGTGGCTGATGAAAATGTACAGGCCATACAAACGGGCGTATACTATGCACCGGGTATTAATTTCTGCGCATTCGACATTGCATTTGAAACCGACGGACATAAACACTACCTGGATTATGAAGACAGTGTGGCCTATTTTGAAACGTTAGGATTGTTCTATGCCCACGTCCTTTTTACAGGGAAGCTGAACGAAGCCCTTAACTTTACTACCCGTATCAATTCTACCCTACCCGAGCTTCTGGGCCTGCCTGCTCTGGGAGCTAATCTTATAGAAGGTGTGGTGATAAAGCCGTTGCGCCACAGCAATTTTTCTGCCGAAAGGCCTGTTGTTAAACTAAAAAACAGGGAATTTGACGAGGAGAAGAAATTCCATGAAGCCGAAAAATGGTCGTACATACCGGGCGTTTCCACGCAAACCGAACAGTTGGGCTTCCTGGTAGAAGGTATGCGCAATTATGTTACTGTTAACCGCCTGAATAGTGTGCTCTCTAAAATTGGAGCACTCGATACTGCTAATACCGTAAGAATGGCTGCCATACAGGAAGAGTATGTGCACGATGTACTACAGGATTTTAATATAGATAATACGGGTATCCTTGATGAACTTACCGACGGACAAAAGCAATGGATTATAAACCGCCTGTTACCGGAGATTACTGTACTGATGGAAAAGGGCAGGTAAGCATTGTATAATTCCGTAAATTTACAATTATGAACCATCCTGTTATACAAAAAGCCCGTGCGTTTGCCATGGCAAGCCACGGTACACAGCAGTACGGCAATTACCCTTACGAAATACATTTGGGAAATGTTGTAACTGCAATGCTGCATTTTGGCATCAAGCCCGATAATAACGGCCATGCGAGCCTGCTGGCAGCTGCCTGGCTTCATGACGTGCTGGAAGATACCCCCGTAACCTATGATGAACTGCAGGTTGCCTTTACTTCAGAAATAGCAGAAATGGTATTTGCTGTTACTGATGAGCCGGGTGCTAACCGAAAAGAGCGAAAGGCAAAAACCTATGTAAAGCTGGCTCAAAACCCTGATTCTGTTATTGTGAAACTTGCCGACCGCATAGCCAATGTAGAATTTTCTGTGGTACACGGTAATGCATCACTGCTGGAAATGTACCGTAAGGAACAACCGGGGTTTGAAGCTGCCATACAACCGGCACTAATAAGTGAGTTGCATCTGGAAATGCTGCACTACCTTAATGGTTTGCTGTAAGTTAAATTAGGTAGTTTTTCGGTTTTAATTTTTGATGTATATCAAAATAATGAGTGTTCTCTTTTGGTAAGGGGCGTAGCGCTAAGACAAATGAAGGCTGATATAAAGCCTGAAGAAATAATGAATTCTGTAATCATCAATTTTGCAACAATAATGGTTTTGCTTGAAAGAATTGTGTCTGAGTATACTTACAATAACGTAGTCATTGGGGTGTTCAGAGATTTAGAAGTAGCGAAAAAAAATAGGTTACTTTATATTGAAGAATGTAAGATTGAAGATCGTTGGGGTCAACAGGCATATAGAAAGGTAAATCTTATAGAAGACGTTACCATAAAGGAAGTTCCAAAAAAGGTTTTGAATGGCAACACAGATTTTTCTGAAAAAGCATATGTCGTAAATTTCTTTTTTGAGGGTTTTGGGCAAACAACAAGGATTACAAAAAAGATATTCCCAACACATGAGGCAGCCCAAAAATATATTAAAAAGAAAGAAAGCCAGGAGCCTGAAATAGGACCGAGTTGGTACACTGTTGAGGAGATGATTATTGACGATGCAGATGCTTATTTGCACAAACTAAAAAAGGGACTTAGCCATGATTAACTAATTTATGGTTTTAGCATATTAACCTGAAATTTTTGCTATAAACTAACAACCCCGGACGTTGTCCAGGGCTATTATACGCAACCCCTTCAGGGTCATCAGTGCGGTATGAGTGAAGCTTCAACCTGAAACCTTAAACTTTAAACAAATTAAAACTTTTCTACATACGGCCAGCCGTTCTTGTCCCATTTCAGTTCGGTAACTATCAGCTTGCTGGCGCCACCATCGTGAATTGAGTAGCCGTGTGCCACAAAGTATTCTTTACCATCTATTTTGTAAACCGAGTTATGCCCCAGGGCTGCGTACTTTACGCCGTCTCCTATGGCCATATCGGTTCCGTTACCATCCAGCATATTGTATCCGGCCTTATCTACGTACGGCCCGGTAACTGATTTAGAACGCCCCACCACCACATGGTAGTTGCTGTTTACCCCACGGCAACACATGTCAAAAGACGCAAACAGGTAGTAATACTCTCCATGCTTGTACACAAATGCACCCTCTATTTGGCTGTCTTCCAGTCCGTAATTGTAAGGTTTTTGGGTACTGGGCCTGCGGGCTATGCTGTGCCATTCCTCCGGATGTGCAAACCCCATCATATCATCGGTCATTTTCACGGCTTTAATCCCATCCCAAAACGACCCAAATACAAACCACGGCGTACCGGCATCGTCTACAATAACGTTCGGATCTATAGCCTGCCAGGTATCGCGCCCCATAACGCTTTGTACTATTTTGCCCTGGTCGGTCCATTTGTATTTAGGGCTTTTCTGGTCAAGGGTAGGGCTGGTAGCGTGGCCTATGGCAGCATCGGGCTTGCCGGGTGTGGCATTGCAAGCATAAAAAATATGGTACTGCCCTTTATAGAAAATAATATCGGGTGCCCATATATCGCCTTTAAAATTAGGCAATGCCTTTAATACCCATTCGGGCAGGGTGCCAAAAATGGGTTTGCCTTCTGTCCATGTTTTCAGGTCTTTAGAATACATGGTTGTAATGCCCTTACCGGTTCCAAAAACATAATAGGTGTCGCCTTCCTTAGCCATAACAGGGTCGTGCACGCCCGGGTTTTTGGGGTTAAACGACAGTACCGGAAGCTCAGGGGGTGGCAACTCCTGACTGTATGCATTTATGGTTATTAAAGCCAGGGAGCAGAGAATGAATTTTCGAAGCATAAGTTATAAATGTTTGTATTACACTTATGCAAGATAAGAAAAATTACAACGTTATAGTTGGGTGAGATTCCAAGTTTAAGGTTTAAAGTTTCAGGTTGGAGCTTCACTCAGACTTTTATACTTTTGTTAAGTATTAACATTTGAGTAAGAACCTGAAACCTGAAACTTTAAACCTGAAACAGAAAATACTAAATGTTGTACTGAACGCAGTTCTTCAGTAAACTGCCCTGAAAAAGGGAGTGGTTGTAGCCGCAACAGGGGTGTTCATGCTTGTTTTTGTAATGTTTTGAAAATAAACGGTTTACAAAAGAATGGGTGTGACAGCTGTATACCTATTGTTGGTACTATGTTAACGGTTTGTATACGCTTTGTAAAGCTGTTCCAAATTGCGCCCGAAAAAACTTTTCAACACTATTTTTTGTATCGGTAATGACCGTTTATGGTATAACTGAAAAGGCAGTCTTCCATCACCTGACCGTAGCCAATATTGTACACCATTTTGTACCTGCCTTCGTCGCCTTTTTTGTCTACCACAATGCCTATGTGCGGCCTGCCGTTTGCCAGTCTCCAGGTTACTATATCGCCGGGTTTGTAATCAGCTGGTTTAGTAGTTGTAGGCAGGCTTGTGCCTTTGCGAGAAAAGAACACTTCCAGGTTAGGCACCCGGCGGTGGTCTATATTGGTATCGGTAGCCTTTAGTCCCCACGTTTTCGGGTATTTAGCAAAGTTGGCAGCCATATCGGTATGCACTTCTTTTTGCAGGTCGATGCCCAGTTTTCGGTACGTGCGAATAACCACGTCAGTGCAAACGCCTTGATTTTTAGGGACATCGCCGTTTGGGTAGGCTATTTTTGTATAGTCAGCAATGTACTCCACATCGGGGTTAATAATGCTTATGGCGGCATCCGATAGTTTTGCGTAGAAATCCTTTTGTTTATCCGGTGTTTGGCTGCAGCTTATTAATAGCAGTAGAGTAATTAAATGCTTCATGGTGTGGTTTTTATAACTAACGCCGGGGTAGGAAGGATAGTATTTTAACAATGCTAAAAAAAATGTATCTTCGTAAAATAACCAACCCTGAGTTTCATGGAAGACAACCAATCATCCTTTTCTATAAAGTACTGGGCAGAAGACGATAAGCCCCGAGAAAAGCTGATGCTTAAAGGGCAGGCAGCACTTAGCGATGCCGAACTCATAGCCATACTTATAGGTTCGGGTAGCCGTAACGAAAGCGCGGTAGAACTGAGCAAGCGCATCTTAAAATCAGTAGGTAACAACCTGAATGCCATGGGAAAACTCACCATAAAACAGCTTATGCAGTTTAAGGGGATAGGGGAAGCAAAGGCCGTAACCATAGCCGCCGCCATGGAACTGGGTCGCCGCCGTCGCGACGAAGATGTGCGCGAACTGGATAAGGTAACCGGCAGTAAATCAGTGTTTAATATTATGCAGCCCATAATAGGGGAGCTGCCCCATGAGGAATTTTGGGTGCTGTACCTAAACAATTCTAACAAGGTGATTTACAAGACCCAGCTGAGCAAGGGAGGCCTTACCGGTACCGTAGTAGACGCACGCCTGGTTTACAAAACGGCACTGGAACACAATGCGGTAGCTATAATTTTAGTACACAATCACCCAAGCGGGGCGCTGCAGGCCAGTGTGCCCGATAAGCAGATAACGCGCCAGCTTCAAAGTGCGGGTGTAACTCTGGATATTAAAGTGTTAGACCATGTTATTGTTACAGAACACAGCTATTTAAGCTTTGCCGATGAGGGGATTCTTTAAAGTTAATTTGTTTATTTGTGGATTTGTTAATTTGATGCTTAAGGTTGTGTCCGGTATATTTGTACAAATTGACAGATTGACACATCCACACATCCACATCTAATTAAACAATTTCCTGTATTCCAGCGGGCTTATATCAGTTTTGCTTTTAAAAAGTTTACTGAACGATTGCGGATGCTCAAACCCCAGTTGATAAGCTATTTCGCTTACGGTTAGGGGAGTGGTGCTTAGTATTTCTTTGGCTTTTTCTATAAGTTTTCCGTGTATGTGCTGCTGGGCATTTTGGCCTGTGTGGGCACGCAGCATACTGCTCAGGTAACCGGCCGATACGTTTAGGTGGGCGGCAAGGTCTTTTACGGCGGGCAGCCCTGTGATTTCGTCTTTAGCAAAATAATCTTCCAGCCAGGCTTCCATGCGGGTAAGCAGTTCGTTATTAGCTTGTTTACGGGTAATGAACTGGCGGTTGTAAAAACGATCGGAATAGTTAAGCAGCAACTCTATGTGCGATAGTATCAGGTCGTGCGTAAAACGGTCTATGTTATTGTGGTACTCCTGGGCTATGTTCTCCATAATGCCCTCTACCAGGGTTTCTTCCTTTTTGCTCAGGTACAAGGCTTCGTTAATGGCATACGAAAAAAACTCGTAGTTTTTTATTTTTCGGGCCAGGGGAGTACCCATTAAAAAATCAGGGTGAAACAGCAGCATATACCCTTTAGGAATGCGGTATTCCACCTCTTCATAACACAGTTGTCCCGGTGCAATGAACGACATTACGCCTTCATCAAAATCATAGTAGTTTTGTCCGTAGCGTATTTTACCTTTTACATCTTTTTTAATGGCTATCATATAAAAATTCATGATAAGCCCTCTTTCAAAATTAGCAGGCGAATGCAGTACGTCTTCAAACCGTACAAAGCTCACTAACGGATGCTCTGGCTCTGGCAGGTTGTTACGGCGATGCAGTTCGCTTATGGTATCTACAATTATGGGGTTGCTAAACTTTTTCATGGTAAATAACGAAAGGGCTACGGTAAAGGTAGCCCTTTTTTATGGTTTGAAATTAAAGATTTACTAACGACATTCCCCAGTCGTCATAGCGGTTTCCGGTTTCGGTACCCAGCGGTATAATGCTTTCCAGTTTGTCCATTTCGTCTGAACTTAGCACAACGCTACCTGCTGCAAGGTTTTGTTCGGCATACTTCACGCGCTTGGTTCCGGGTATTGGCACAAAGCCTTTGTTTACCGCCCACGCTATGGCAAGCTGCGATGGCGTAATGCCTTTCTGCTCGGCAAGCTGGTTTATGGCGGCTAACAGGTCCATATTCTTATAAAACTGCTCACCCTGAAATTTAGGTATCCCCCTGCGGAAGTCATTTTCAGGAAAGTCATCCGGGCTTTTTATTTCACCCGAAATAAACCCTCTGCCCAGCGGCGAGTACGGTACAAAGCCTATACCCAGTTCTTTTAACGTTTCTAATATTCCCTGTTCTTCCACGTTGCGCTCAAATAAAGAGTATTCGCTTTGCAACGCCGTAATAGGGTGTACGGCATGCGCCCGGCGAATGGTTTCCGAAGCTACTTCGCTAAGGCCTATATAGCGCACTTTTCCTTCCTTAACCAGGTCTGCCATAGCACCTACGGTTTCCTCTATAGGTGTTTCGGGGTCAAGGCGGTGCATATAATACAGGTCTATATAATCCGTACCCAGGTTTTTAAGCGAGCGTTCAGCCGACTTCTTTACGTAGTCTTTTTTGCCGTTTATGCGCCACGTTAGCTGCTCGTTATCGTCTATTTCCCAGGCAAATTTGGTAGCAATAGTATACTGGTCGCGGTTGCCGGTTATGGCTTTAGAAATAAGGCGCTCGTTAAGGTGCGGTCCATACAGGTCTGCCGTATCCAGGAAGTTGCCGCCCAGTTCAAACGAACGGTGAATGGTAGCTATGGCTTCGGCATCGTTAGCGGTACCGTAGATTTCTCGGCCGCCCATGGTGGTCATGCCCATACATCCCAGTCCTACAGCAGGTACTACAAGTCCCTGGCTGCCTAAGTTTACTTTTTTAATGCTCATTTTTTTAGTTTTTATGATTGAACACTACAAAGTTCGTAAACGGAAGCTTTTTTGGCTGTAGCCAAAATGAATGTCGTTGTAGCCAAAACGAATACCTATGAAAAACGAAGCACATTTTGTTTAAAAAATCTAAAAATCAGGGCTGGTAAGTGATAAAGTTGTGCAAAAAAACCTCATATTGTATTAGCACTTTGTTAATCCACATGGTTTAATGGATCATAAGGCTTAATTTTACATAAAATTGCATTTAAGATGGACAATTACACCATGACATTCTATTGCAAGGACTGCCTTACAATACCAGCCGACCCCAGAATGCGAATGCGTGAGGTACAACGTCAGGTAATGGATAAAATGCAGGGGCGTAAGCTGGAACTTGTAGACTTTAACCTTACCGAAAACTACCATACTTACCCGGGCTACAGCAGCAGGGGTACGGCATACAAAACACTGATAGAAATTCGCCTTGATCTTAGCCGGGCCGACTTTAAGAGCCGCGATGCCATATACAACCGCTGCCTTAGCGCCTTGCTGCAAGACGAACTGTACCTGAGCGATTTTGCTGATGAAACGCTGCAAAACGGCGATCCTTATCATATCTTTATTTTTGATATGAAAAACCAGGCGGCAGCTTCTTAGAGCCTGCTGTTAAATTTTTGGTACACCTGCAACCTTAGCGGAATTTTAGCGTCTGTAATATGGCAGTGCTAAACCGATAATGTTGCAGGTGTTTCTGTACTGGTTACGGCCATAAAATTACTTTTATAATAATTACGCTTTGCGTATCTTGCATGCTTATTAAATAAGTACATGATTTCGACCCAAAATATACGCTTTTCCTACGGGAAGGGCACTAATTTTTCCTTTCCCGATATTGTGGCGCAGGCAGGCGAAACCCTGCTGATTACAGGCGGTTCGGGTAAGGGGAAAACCACACTGCTGCACCTGCTGGGTGGATTGCTGCGCCCGCAACAGGGGCAGGTAACCATAGGCGGCACTGATATAGAAACCCTTTCCGATAAAAAGCTCGACCATTTCCGGGGGCAGCATATAGGCATAGTATTGCAGCAGGCGTACTTTGTGGCGGCGCTTTCGGTGCTGGATAACGTAATACTGGCATCGTGGCTGGGCAACGGCAAAAAAGCTACCGATAAGGCCACGGAGTTGCTTACCCAACTTGGGTTGGCCGACCATTTGCACAAACTGCCGTCGCAGCTTAGTATAGGCCAGCAGCAGCGTGTGTCCATAGCCCGTGCATTGGTAAACAGCCCACAGCTGTTACTTGCCGATGAGCCTACCAGCAGCCTGGACGATGAAAATGCCTTTATAGTGGCCGATATGCTTTCGGGACTGGCTAAGCAGTATGGCACCGCACTGGTTATCGTTACGCACGACCAAAGGCTGAAAGACCGTTTTACTAACCAGATAGCACTGTAGCCATGATTACTAAAATAGCCTGGAAAAACATTTGGAATAAGCCACTAAATACTACCCTGAGCATTGTACTGCTTACAGCAAGCGTAGCCATTATTACCCTGCTGATATTATTGCAGGAACAGTTTGAAAAGAAATTTAACGATAATATAGACGGCATCGATATGGTGCTTGGAGCGCAGGGCAGCCCGTTGCAGCTCATTCTTTCGGCGGTATACCAGGTAGATTCTCCTACCGGGAATATCAACTATGATGAGGCCAAAATGTGGATGCACAACCCTATGGTGAAGGAAGCCATTCCGCTGGCTTTTGGCGATAATTACAAGGGCTACCGCATAGTGGGCACCACGCCACAATACCTTACGCATTATGGTGCCAAGCTTCAAAAGGGTGCTGTGTTTACTAAAGACTACCAGGTGGTAGTAGGGAGCGATATTGCCCAAAAAATGAACCTTGAAGTAGGCGACAAGTTTTTTGGCGCTCATGGCGATGCTGCCGAAGGCGAGGTGCACAAAGAGCATGCTTATATAGTTACCGGCATAGCTGCACCTACCGGAAAAGTGGTAGACAACCTTATACTGTGTACCATACCTACCGTATGGGGCATGCACGACGGCCATGCCCACCATGAAGGGGAGGCACACCACGATGATGCCGATGAAGACGACCATGAACACGAAGCCCATGAGCCTGTAGACTACATGCAGGAAGACCACCATGATGAAGATCATGAGGGTGAAGGCCACGAAATAACCGCGGCACTCATTAAGTTCCGTGGGCCTAAGGCGTTTGTAATATGGCCAAATATGGTAGCCATGAACACCAAGATGCAGGCCGCTGCACCGGGAGTAGAAATAAACAGGCTGTTTACCCTGTTCGGCATTGGGCTACAGGCACTGCAATACCTGGCTTACGGTATCATGCTTATTTCGGGTATCAGCATATTCATTGCGCTTTATAATACATTGAAGGAACGTAAATACGAATTTGCCCTGCTGCGCGTTAATGGTGCAAGCCGTATGCAACTGTTGCTGCTGGTGCTTATAGAAAGTTTGCTGCTGTGCATTACCGGTTACATCTTTGGCACTATTGTTGGGCGCATAGGATTAATGCTTATTTCGGGTTCCAGCGAGTCCGAATTTAAAATGGCATTTAACCCGTACCAGTTTGTATGGGATAAGGAAGGATATTTGCTGTTGCTTACTATCTTTGTAGGCATCCTGGCAGCCGTAATACCTGCGGTAAAAGCGTATGGATTGAATATTTCAAAAACACTTGCAAATGCGTAAAACACTCATTATAGCCCTTGCGGCACTATCGGGCGTGGTACTTACTTCGGTAGGCCTGCCTTCTTCAAACCCGGCACCGGTAAAAGTTTCGGTAAAGGGCGAATCTACTTTTGCTTATGCCGATACCCTGAGCTGGAAGCTTTTAGGGCAGATAAAATACCTGAAAAAACCGAGTAAAGATTATCCGGAAGGGGTAATGTACCCGGTAATAAACACTACACTAAAAGCCAAACAAGGCAAACAGGTGGTAATGACGGGCTTTGTAATTCCTATAGATAATAAAAGCTATGCCATAAGCAAGAACATGTTTAAGGCGTGTTTCTTTTGTGGGCAGGCAGGACCGGAAACCATTATGGGCATTAAGCTGAAAAACCCGGGACAGCGTTTTAAAACCGACGAATACCTTACCCTGAAAGGCACGTTCCGCTATAACGACAGCGATGTAGACGACTGGATTTACCACATTGAAAATGCCGAAGTGGTAAAATAATATGAAATTACACAACAAGAAAGCCATCTTTTTTGACCTCGACCATACCTTGTGGGATTTCGAGAAGAACTCGGCTTTAGCTTTTGAAAACATACTTGCCGAAAATAACGTAGCGGTAAACGTAGAACAATTCGTGGCACTGCACGTACCCATAAATGCCGGTTACTGGAAGTTGTACCGCGATGGGCTTATTACACAACAACAGTTGCGCTACGGCCGCCTGAAGGATGTATTTGACGCCCTGAACTACGAGGTGAGCGATGCGCTCATCGGAACGCTGTCAGAACAATATGTGGCAAACCTGCCGCTGAACAATCACCTGTACGACGGCGCCATAGAAATACTGGAATACCTGAAGCCACGCTACAGCCTGCATATTATTACTAACGGTTTTCATACCGTGCAGGAAGGCAAGCTGAAAAACAGTGGCCTAGAAGGGTATTTTGAAACGGTGACCAACAGTGAAAATGCCGGCTGCAAAAAGCCGCACCCTGCTATTTTTGAATACGCCCTTGCCGCTGCACGCGCCGAAAAGCACCACAGCGTAATGATAGGCGACTGTATAGAAGCCGATGTACAGGGCGCTATAGACTGTGGTATAGATGCCATTTTCTTTAACGAACACCGTGCCGAAGCTCCCGTTACAATTCCGCAGGTAAATCATCTTCTCGAACTTAAAAACCTCTTATAAATGAAAAAGATTGCGCTATATATCGCATTGCTTTTCAGTGGCATTACCTTTGCCCAAAGCGAAATAGTCAACAACTATAAATATGTTATCCTTCCTAAGAAATTCGAATTTTTTAAGGAAGAAAACAAGTACAACCTGAACCAGATTACCAAGCTGGCTTTTGAAAAATACGGCTTTACAGTGCTGTTTTCAGATGAGCAGATGCCTGCTGACATTGCCCTTAACCGTTGTCGTGCGTTGTATGGTGACCTTGAAAACAACAGCGGTATGCTTACCACTAAAGTGAGTGTGCTGGTAAAAGACTGTTTTGGTAAAGTTATTTTTAAGTCGGATGAAGGAAGCAGTAAACTAAAGGATTTTGATAAAGCCTACTTCCAGGCTACCCGTGAAGCTGCCCAAACACTGAGTAAGCTAAACTATAGCTATGTAGGCGACGCTGCTGCTGCGCAATATTTTGCAGGACATGGGCAGGCTGTTGCTGTACCTCAAACTCCTGCTGCACCTGCTGCGCCGGCAGCGGTACCACAACAGGTAGTAAACCAAAATACGTTGTTTGCACAACCTATTGCAAACGGGTACCAACTGGTAGACAGTACACCAAAAGTAGTGCTGAAAATGTACAAAACATCGCAGCCTGATTCGTACACCGCTGTAGGCGAAACTAAAAACGGTGTGGTGTTTAAAAAAGGTAACGAGTGGTTCTTTGAATACTACCAAAACGACAAGCTTGTAAGCGAAAAGCTAGATATAAAATTTTAAGCTACTAAGCCGCTGAGCTACTAAGCCACTGAGCCACTTAGCTTTTAAAAGATTAGAGAATTAAATCAAATAAAAAATGCTTCATCTAAAATTAAGATGAAGCATTTTCTTTATTAGTGATGTCCAAGCTAAGAAGCTCAGTAGCTCAGCGGCTCAGTAACTTTTTAATACCCATATTTCCCCTTCCAGCGTTTCCTCAGGGCTTCACGGTCGGCATTTTCGCGGCTGTTGGCACCGGGTTCGTAGAAAGCAGTACCGCTTATAGCATCGGGTAAAAACTCCTGGTCGGCAAAGTTGTTGTCGTAGTCGTGGGCATATTTGTACTCATCGCCATAGCCCAGTTCCTTCATCAGCTTGGTAGGGGCATTGCGCAGGTGCAGCGGCACGGGCAGGTCGCCGGTTTGTTTTACCACGCTCTGGGCGTTTCCTATAGCCATATACGTAGCATTACTCTTAGGTGAATTAGCCAGGTACACCGCGCACTGGCTTAGTATAATGCGCGATTCGGGGTAGCCTATGGCACTCACCGCCTGAAAGGTGTTGTTAGCCATAATCAGCGCAGTAGGGTTGGCGTTACCTATATCCTCACTGGCCAGTATAAGCATACGGCGGGCTATAAACTTCAGGTCTTCGCCGCCTTCAATCATGCGGGCCAGCCAATATACGGCACCATTAGGGTCGCTGCCGCGCATACTTTTTATAAAAGCGGAAATAATGTCATAGTGCTGCTCTCCGGTTTTGTCATACAAAACCGTATTTTTTTGCACCAGTTGCATTACACGCTCGTTAGTTATTTCTATAGTATCGCCTTCGCTGGCATTAATTACCAGTTCAAAAATATTCAGCAGCTTGCGGCCGTCGCCACCGCTAAGGCGCAGCAGGGCTTCGGTTTCCTTTAAGTCAATATTTTTAGCTTTCAGGTAGGTGTCTACTTCCATGGCGCGGTGCAGCAGGGCTTCCAGGTCTTCGCGCGTAAAAGGGTTCAGCACGTATACCTGGCAGCGCGAAAGTAATGCGGGAATCACCTCAAAGCTGGGGTTTTCGGTAGTGGCACCTATAAGCGTTACCCATCCGCGTTCTACCGCCGCCAGCAGCGAATCCTGTTGCGACTTGCTAAAACGGTGAATCTCGTCTATAAACAAAATAGGGTTTTTGGTAGTAAACATACCGCCGCTTTGTTTGGCTTTATCTATTACCTCACGCACGTCTTTAACGCCGCTGTTTATGGCACTCAGTACATAAAACGGGCGGTTGCTTTCCTGTGCCATTATCTGCGCCAGGGTGGTCTTGCCTGTGCCGGGAGGCCCCCATAGTATTAATGATGGTATTATGCCGCGGGCTATCTGCTGGGTAAGGGAGCCGTTTGGCCCCACCAGGTGCAGCTGGCTTATGTATTCTGATAAATGTTGCGGGCGTATGCGTTCTGCCAAGGGTGCTTCCATAGCGTAAAATTACTCATTTAGCGCCAAATTGTACCTTTTAAAAATGCTAAATACTATACCGGCTGTAGGGGCGTTTTGGTACTATATCAATCGCCATTTCATGAATAAGTTTTTACTCCTTGCCTTTTTGATTGCCGTTAATGCCTTCGCTCAACCTAAGTTGTTTCGTTTCATTGAAAAAGAAACCGGTAAGCCTGTAATGGACGCCGATGTGTATACCGATTCGATTTTTGTGGGAACCACTAATTATAATGGTAATGTAAAAATCGACCTTTCCGGTAATTACAGTACAGCAATTGTAAAACACATAGCTTTTGAAAAACGAGTTATCCCGAAGGATTCGCTGGCAGTGCAACAAGTATATTTTGTGAAGAAGCATGATTATATGCTGGATGAGGTATTTGTGGATTCCCGCACCGATAAAGATACCATGGTAGGACATAGCATAAATTTTTCGTGGGGCGACAGGGTGGCTACGTATATTCCGTGGGAAAAAGACGGGACAATAACTACTTTGCGGTTTGCCGTTAAAACCCTGGGTGGTGTTAAGGGGCTAAATTTCCTGCCGTTTAAAGCAAATCTTTATCAATACGATACAAAAACTAAATTGCCGGGTAAGCCTTTGCTAAAAGAAGATATAGTAGTGACTAATCCAAATGGGGATTATTGGGCAGAAATTGATATCTCTAAACTAAACATTGCAATGCCGCCCGAAGGTATTTTTGTAGCATTTGTTATACCCGAATGGGAGGAAGGAATATACAAGACCCAGTTTATACAGGCTAGATTTGGCACTATTTCAGCGGTGCCTGCATTACACAGGAGGCTTTCCTCTAAAGATCATTTTTCGTGTTTGTATATCCGGGGCGATAATCCCCGCTGGGAAGTAGTGCGGCATATATGTTATAAAATGGAGTTGCGTGTTGTAAAGGACTAACTGCCATTTTAACAGGAAAAAAAGTTTGGTTGCTTTTTTGAGTTATCCTAAGCCTATGAAACAGGATAACGACCCTTTCCGTTTTTCGCCCTCGGTGGTATTATGGCCTCTTGTTGCCGTGCTCTCCATTTGGATTTGCTACTGGGCCGAAACAAAATACCACCTATACCTTGGCCAGTACGGTATTATGCCCCGTACCTTAAGGGGATTGCGCGGTATTATATTCAGTCCGTTTTTGCACGGCAGCCTTCAACATATATACAACAACAGCATACCGCTTTTCTTGCTCATAGCGGCACTGCGGTATTTTTACAGGAGGTATGCCTTACGGGTTATAGTGTATGGCGTATTGGTTTCGGGTTTTGTAACCTGGCTGATAGGGCGGGGGTACAGCTACCACATAGGAGCCAGCGGGCTCATTTATGCGTTAGTGAGCTTTATGTTTTTTAAAGGGATACAAACGGGTTATTACCGCCTTGTGGCAGTATCGCTTACCATAGTGCTGCTGTATGGCGGTATGGTATGGTACGTTTTTCCGGGGGTAGATAATGATATAAGTTGGGAGGGTCACCTGGGCGGATTTTTGGCGGGGATGATTTTCTCGCGCCTGTACGAAACGCCCGAATACAAGCAGCAACAAATAGTATACGACTGGCAAAAACCGGGTTTCGACCCGAATGCCGACCGTTTTATGAAACGCTTTGATGAAAACGGCGTTTTCCATAACCCACCAAAACCGGAGGATATAGAGGTGATAGATGCCGAGATACTATCGCCACCGCCGACACCAGTGCAAATTGTATATGTGTATAAAGCAGGCAATGATGCGGTATAAATAAAAAACCACATAAATACATAAGAATCCGTACCGGGACTATGTGTTTATGTGGTTTAATTTATTTGAAACTGAGCAAAAGCCCAATCTGAAATTCTAATAATCTAACCTTCTAACGATCCAATTCTCTGCCTTACCGCTTCATACAGGAATGCCCCGCAGGCCACTGATACGTTTAGTGATGATATGGTGCCGTACATAGGCAGTTTGGCTTTGTCATCTACAATTTTCAGTACCGATGGGTTAATACCACGGTCTTCGCTGCCCATAATAATGGCTACGGGCTCGCTAAACGATACATCGTATATGGTGTTTTCTGTTTTCTCAGTAGCGGCTATGGTTTTAATGCCAGACCCCTGCAGGTGGAAAATAGCATCTTTTATATGCTCTACCTTACAAATAGGCACATTAAACACGGCACCTGCCGATGTTTTTACCGTATCGCCGTTTACAGGAGCCGATCCTTGCTTTTGCACAATAATACCATCTACACCCGTACATTCGGCAGTACGTATAATTGCACCAAAGTTTCGGGCATCACTCAGCTGGTCCAGTATAAGGAATAGGGGTGTTTTGCCGCTTTCCAGCACGGTTTCTACAAGGGTTTCCATATCGTGGAACTTTACCGGCGATATGCTGGCCACAGCACCCTGGTGGTTGTTATGGGTAAGGCGGTTCAGCTTTTCTACCGGAACATAGGTGAAATTAATACTGTTTTGTTTCAGTACTTTTAGCAGCTCGCGCATCAGGTCGCCCTGTGCGTCTTTCTGTATAAAAACCTTGTCTATTTCTTTTCCTGCATTTACGGCTTCAATGATAGCGCGTATGCCAAATATCTGGTATTCTTTTTCCATGTGGCAAAGGTATAAAAAAACCACCCCGAAAACAGGGTGGTTCTTAATTCACATAATCCTAAACTGCTAATATTCGTCTTCCTCGAATCCGGTACGTTTAGTTCCGGCAAAAATAAGTACAGTTTCAGGGTCGTAGTTAAATACTCCCTTAAAGTAAATACTGTCTACAACCACGCCGGTAGCCGAGTGCCCACCGTTTTTTATGATTTTACCTTCGGTAATGGTTACCGCCGATTCGTCTGCTGCGTTATAAGCATCTGTGGCACTAAACGTAAGGTTTTTAGTGTCTACATTAACCACAGACTCCAGCCACCAACCGGTAAAGCTGCTACCAGAGCGGTCGCTTATCCACATACCACCATTGTTGTCGTCATAGGTACGGTGCATGGCATGCTGTACATAAAGATCGCCGGTGGCTGCATCACTAATATCTATCCACCATTCGCCGTTCATGGCTTCGGTAGGGGTGCTGCCGTTTTCAGCATCGGCATACCCGTCGTCGTTACACGCTACTGCTAACATTCCTGTAAGCAGTACCAGTGCTATATATTTAATATTTGCTTGTATCTTTTTCATTTGTGTTACGCTTTACAGTTGAACCTGGTCTAAGTGGATCTGGAACGTGTAGGTTGTAGTGGTAGTCCATACAACAGTAAGGTCTATACTATTAGTAGCCGGATCTACAGTCATAGCAGTAATTTCAGACGGGGCGCCAAATCCACTGTTGTATTGGGTACCCGGGAAACTAAAGTTGTTAGTAGGTATATCATTTGCTACAATAACACCACCAGGAGTAATGTAACCTACGCCATAAGCACGGCCAAGGTCGTAATACCCGCCAAATGCATCCGATATTTCGTAAGTACCGTCAGAATTCTTCCATATCAGTACATATTCCATATCTGTGTATTGGGCTGTTAGGGCACCATTACGTGTTACAGTAGACCTGTAAAGGCCTTCAATGCTTGTTACAAGGTCGCCGGTGTTTCCTACATATATAGTACGTGTAGCTACACCGTCAAAGCCATCCTCGTTTGTAGCGGCATAGCTCGCTGTATAAAGGTCGGCTACAGATGTACCCAGGGTGCTGTTATATGTTTGTCCCCTAAAACGTCCTTCGTATGTGGTTGTTACAGGTACCTCTTCATCACCTATGGTAGCTACCGCTCCAGGGTCGTTAAAAGTGCCCCCTTCTTCAACCGACATAAAATCGTCACCGTTTACAGTAATAAGCGGATAATAAGTCACTTTACTGCCTATCGGGTCTTCAGGGCTGCAGGATGCAAGGGTTAATGCTAACCCTAATCCTAAAATGCTAAGTTTAAATATATTTTTCATATAGCTATTTTTTATTCAGGTTTTTGGTCCCACCATACGTTTTGCGTAAGCGCTGTATGCTGGGTAATATTAGGGTTGCGGTTTACTTCGTCTGCAGGGTAGTACAGTATGCTTGGTACATTTACACCAGTAAGTACTGAAATATCTGAAGGGATACGGTTTCCTATAGAATAATCCTGGGTACCGGCTTCTACCACTTCAGGGAATTTAGTACGTGTAGATTCTATAAAGGCTTCAATAGTATTTACATACGGTAGTGCAGCCCATTTCTGGATGATAACCTGCCTTACAGCAGTTTCTACATCAGATGAAGCTACATACTCATAAGCACCACCTGCTCCGGTAAAATCAGTAGCAGAAGCAGTACCGTCAAGGCCAAAGTATGTTTGGTAAGTAGCAAATGAAGCTGCTACACCTGCATCGTACTTTTCTTTAGCACCTGTACCGCCTGAATAGCGTATAAGAGCCTCTGCCTGAAGGAAATCGCTTTCTGCCAATGAAATTAAGAACACCGGTGTAGTGTCGCCTATATTAGGGCGGGCATAAGCCGTAGCTGTATTGTTATACGTATTACCTGTTCCTTGTGGTATTGATGCATAAGTACCGGTAAGGCTTGCACGGAATACTGCTTGTAAACGAGGGTCGCCATTTTCAGTGTAGAAATCATGAAGCGAGTTACTTGCTACGTGGTTAACGTCTCCAAGGCCATCGCCTGCATTAGACAGGTACGAACCGTAGAATGGGTTTGTTTTATTTGTAGATGATACAAAATTATCAAACTTAGCATCTGCTGTAATAAAGTTGCCTTCAGTCAATAGCGCATTTACAGCTGTAGCATTTGCCTGAGATGTATACGCCATACGCAGGTACATTTTCAGTTTTAGTGTATTGATAAACTGAATCCATGAATCAATATCAGCACTGTAAATGATGTCCTGAGCACCTACTTCAGCTTCGGTAGGGTTAGCTTCATAAGCAGCTACGGCAGCATCAAGTTTCTCAATCAGGTCTGCATATATATCTGCACCAGAATCTGCTACAGGTGTAATATTGCCCGAGTTACCTTGTAATGCTTCGCTATAAGGAACATCACCAAAAAGGTCTACCAGTAGCTGAAAGGTATATGCCCTAAGTGCCTCCGCAATTAGTGCAGAACCTGTATCGCCTGCTGCTTCAGACTGCGTGGTTACATATTGCAAATCGGTAAGAGTACCGGCATACAATTGTGTCCATAGCGCATTGGCATAGGTTATGTTTACGTTGTATGAGTCAATGTTTTCATACTGGCTGGCCGAAGGTGCCTGTGTGTGGTACTGGGCCAGGAAGCCGCCGTAGTTAGTAAGCTCGGCACCGGTTACAGAAACAAGTGTAGCTTCGGCAGAAGTAAGTGCAAGCCCTGCGTTTATTTCGCCCGGGTAGTTAGGGTCTGTATTGATGTCGAGTTTTTCGTCGCACGATACAAAAATGCCTAACAGCAATACTATAAATATTTTATTAAGATTTTTCATAGTCCTTTATAATTAGAAGTTAGCTTTCAGGCTAAAACCAAGGTTTCTGGTTGAAGGGTTAGCACTGAATTCACCAAACTGGCCCGATAGGTCGTTACCAAAAGTAGAAACCTCAGGGTCAATATATTGGTTGCTGGCAGGAGTCCAAAGGAACAGGTTGCGGCCTATTACAGAAATTGATAGGTTGTTTATAAACGTCCTTTCAAGTAGTTTTGAAGGTAATTTATAAGTTAATACCACCTCACGCAGTTTTATAAACGATTTGTCTATTACATTGTAGCGTGCCATAGCATCTGCCCTGTAGTAGTCGTCCATATATTCGCTGGTTACAGGAGTAGTGTTTGGTGAGTAACTTCCGTCATCATTAAGTACCACAGAGTTTGGTACAATAAACGGCTGGCGGTCGTTGTACATTGTAGTTATAGAGTTACCTGTAAACCTTGTAATGTCAGCTGTCCTTGAGTACATAAGGCCACCCTGGCGGATATCAAATGTAAAATCAAGAGATAAACCTTTGTAGCTAATGCTGTTAGTAATACCCATAGTATAGTCATACTGAGAATCACCATAAATTTCCTGTGTAGAAGAAGCAATAGGAATACCGTTAGCGTCTACTACTATGTTACCGCTTGGATCCCTTTCGGCTACAGAGCCTTTGTAGATACCTACCGGTTGTCCTTCTATAGCAAGGAATTGATAAGTGCTTAGACCACCAAGAGATACGTTTTCTATCCTTGAGTCAAGCTCTTCAAGTACGGTTTCACTTTTTGTGTAGTTTACACTGGTGCTCCAGCCAAAACCATCAGGGTTTTTAGCCCAGTTAAAGGTAATCAAGCCTTCAAAACCTTTGGTGCGTAGTGTACCCACGTTTGCCTGCTGGTTTGTATAACCTGTAGAAGGTGCAACTTCAAGTCCAAGAATCTGGTTCTTGTTTTTAGAGTCGTAGTACGTAGCATCAATGGTTACAAAACTGTCAAATAGCGAAAGCTCTGTACCTACCTCAATTTCCGAACGGATTTCCGGTTTCAGGTTAGGGTTTGGCATCCTGTTTCCTACAGTGTATGCGTTAACACCGTTTATAGGGTAGTTTAGTAGCCCGAAGCCTGTATCTACAGACATAGGTGAGTAAACACTGTTAGCAAGATACGGCCTTGTGTCATTACCTGCTGTACCGTAACCTACGCGTAGCTTACCGTAGTTAATAACACTTTCTATACCCGGGAATGTCCTGCTGAATACCCAGCTGGCATTGGTACCGGCGTAAAGTTGCGACCTGTTTGAAGCGGGTAGCGTAGAGTACCAGTCGTTACGGGCGTTAACTGTTAAGAATAGCTGGTCGTCATACGATGCAGTTGCTGTACCGTATACTGCATATATTTTCCTTTGGGTGTTGTAAGTAGATACCGCAGGTATTTCTGATGTATTCGTAAGAGAATAGAAACCAGGAAGATCCTGAGAAGTTACAGATGCTGAGTGAGTTGTAGTCCTTTCGTCGTTAGTATTAAAACCTACTGATGAAAGAAGGTTAAATTTCTCTGTAAGATCAAAGTTGAAGTTAGCAAGTAAATCGTGGTTTACCTGTTTGTAGTTGTAAAACTGCTCAGCATAGCTACCAGGGCCTTCGGTAGTAGTACCGTCGTTAGGACTACCCGGCAAAGCGTCTATTTTAGCAGTCCATAATCTTGAAACATCTGAAGAGCTGTCAAGACCTAAACGGTACGTAAACGAAAGCCATTTTGTAGCCTGGTAGTTAAACTCAGTGCTGCCAAAGAACCTTTCTTTCTTGTTCCTTCCTCCGTTTTCATTAAGTGTATAATACGGGTTGGTTATACCGTAAGGAGTATAGTAATTACTTACGTTATGGAACTCACCCATATAATCAGCAAATTCACTGATAGGAATATCATTAGGAATCTGCATTAGGTTGTTGTATACTGTAACACCTTGTCCTGTTGCTACTCCTTTGTTGCTGCTGTTTACATAGTTAAAGCTTCCGCTCATGCTGAAGTTGTTCACTTTTGTAGAGCCCGATAGCGTAAGGTTGTTCCTTTCGTAAGAGTCATTATCTGTAGGATAAATACCATCCTGCGCAGTGTTAGACATTGATAGGCGTACAGTACTGTCGCCATGTCCTCCAGATATTGAAAGCGAATTTATCTTAGAAGTACCTGTAGTAAAGAAGTTCTCAAGCTGGTCTTTCTGGAAAGAGTAAGGCTTAAGCAGCTGGCTGTTGTTTACCACGTGGCCCCAAACGCGAGGCTGGTTGTCAAAACGCGGACCCCAAGAACCATTCTCAATCAGGTAGTGGGTACCGTCCCATCCTTGTCCGAATTCCGACTGGTACTTTGGTGTCCTGTTGATTTGAGAGAATGAAGTTGTGGTGGTAAAATCTACAGATAGTTTACCTTGTTTTCCTTTTTTGGTGGTAATAATAATAGCGCCGTTAGCAGCCCTTGAACCGTACAGTACAGTAGCCGATGCACCTTTTAGTACAGTCATGCTTTCTATATCCTGCGGGTTAATGTCGTTTGCTCCGTTACCGAAGTCATACGCATTACTAAGGCTTGAAGAATAGTTAGCCGGGTTACCTACCGGTATACCGTCTATAATGTACAGTGGCTGGTTTGATGAATTTAGCGATTTAATACCCCTGATCATCACGCTTTGTGATGCACCCGGGTCTGTAGAAGAAGCAGATATTACAACCCCCGCTACTTTACCTTTAAGCGCATCCGAAATGTTTGATTGTTCACCTTTTACAATCTGGTCCGATTTTAAGGTGGTTGTGGCAGCACCTATCGATGCTTTTTCACGCTTAATACCTACTGCGGTAACCACCACGCCCTCAAGCTCGGTGGCCTGGCTGGCCATCTTTACATTGAGGGAAGCCGAAGTGGCCTTAACCTCACGGGTAGCCATACCCACGTACGTAAATACTAATGTTTGGTCCGGCGAAGCGGAAATTTGGTATTTTCCGTCAAAATCCGTCTGGGTACTTGTTGTTGTGCCTTTAATAGTCACATTTACCCCTGGGATTGGAAAACCCGTGTCGTCTGTAACAGTTCCGGAAACTGTTCTTTCCTGTGCAAATGAAATTTGCATCATTAACACGCAGAGCAGTGTCAATAAAACATGAAGTCTCGTTTTCATTTAGTGAATAAATTGAGTTAGTCAACTTCAAAGTAATAAAATAAAGTTAACGAGTACAAGTTTTTTATGATAATTTTTGGATTAAATGCGCTGACTTCGTAATTAAAATGCAAATAAAATGTTAAAAACTGGTTTTGAAGCTGATGTGGACTATTGAGTTTGAGAGTTTTATGTTTTGTGAGTTTACGCTGCCATTTGCATATACAATGTTAAATAATCCGTTATTTGTAAACAGCCCCATGCCAAATCCAAGGCCTAAAAGGCGGTTTTTTGTGTCGGTTGTCTGGTCTTGGTAGTATCCGTAATCTGTAATTGTATGCACGTATAGGTTTTGTGCGGCTACATAACGGTACTCTGCCATGAGTAATGAATACATATTGGCCTGCAGGGTATTTTCGTTAAATCCGCGTATTGAGTTTATCCCCCCAAAGCGCTGTAACTCATTTGTAATATAATTCCGGCTATTGAGATAATAATTTTGGGACTTCAGGTTTATAACATTGCTTTTACTGAGGTAAAAATTGTAAAAAGCGTTCAGCTCTGTAAAATACTGGCTGCTGTTTCCTGCTTCGCTGTTGCGTTTACCGGTGCCTGCATGGATGTACAGTGCACCCCGTTGTGTAAACATCAGGTCTTGCGGGTTGTATAGTGTAAGGTCGTAAGTACCGGTGTAAAATTTACTGTTATAATCGCTAAGTGTGGCACTGCTTGTTGATTGGGTGTTTGTAGACTGTGTTTGCTGGTAGCCCAGATATACCTTCGAGTTATAGTTAAAATAATATCCCAGGTTCAGTTCGCTTACCGTATTTTGAAATGTACTGTCCTGTTTAAAAATCTTCAGGCTTGCCTTGGCGCCTACCGGGCTTTTAAAAAGATAGGGTAGTTCCAGGCTGGTGTTAAAGGTGGTTTGTTTATCGCCATTGTTTTTCCAGTACAGGTTAAAACGCTCGCCCCTGTTAAGGGTGTTTATAAGGTTTAGGTCCAGGTAGCCGTTTAGTTTAAGTTTGCTTTCCTCGTCGTTACTAAAGCCTATAAATCCGTCAAAAGTATTCGGGCGGGCTTTTTCGGCATACACATATATATTAGTAGTGTCTTGTTTAAACAAAATTTCGGGGTAGCGGGGCAGGGTTACAAACCTCAGGCTGCTAAAATCATTGTATACCCTTTGCAGGTTGTTTTTGTTAAACACCTTTTTTTTGTATTGGCGCAGTATGTTGCGGCGCACCCCTTCCGGAAATTTTGGGTAGCCTTCTATAATTATATTGCCTACGGTGCGTCTTTTCTCTATGGCCAGGTTAAGGCTTGCGGTAAGTATGCTGCCTTTTTTAGTGTAGTCTGAAAGTTGCAGGTTGCTTAGCGGGTAGCCTTGCTGTTCCAGCAGGGTGAGGCTGCGCTGCATAAAAGCTTCGGTTTCGGCTGGGTTTATATATAAGGTGTCTTTATCTATATTAAGGAGTAGTTTTTCTTTAGCCGAAAGCCTGCCGGTATATATCTTAATATTTTGAATGCGGTTTCCTGTGCGGTATTGAAATACAAAAGTAGAATCGTTAGTTTTTATATAAGTGTCGATTTGGTTTTCAAAATATCCTATTTGATATAACTTTGCCGAAAGCCTGTTTGCTTCCTCATTTATACTTTTTGCATTTTGGTGTTTTTTCTGGTAGCCTATAGAGTCGAGTACTTTGGTTTCCTTGGGCGTGTGCCCTTCGGCTTTCAGGTACAGGTTTTGTGCTGCCGATTTCAGGCAAAAAAACAGTAGTATATATATAAGGAGTGATTTTTTCAACGCGCGGTTTTCTGTGCTGTAAAAATAACGCAAATATTTACGGAAAAATATACGGGTGTTATGCTATTGATAAGGCATTTGAAAATTAATAGATTAGGATTTGTTTTATTGATTATAATTTCTACCTTTGCATGCCCGAAAAAATCGGGTTTTTAAAGAATTAGAAATTTTTAGTATTAATTATGCCAACAATTCAACAATTAGTAAGAACTGGTAGAACCCAGATAACTAAGAAGAGTAAATCGGCTGCTTTGGATTCATGTCCACAACGCAGGGGCGTTTGTACACGTGTTTACACTACAACACCTAAGAAACCAAACTCGGCAATGCGTAAAGTTGCCAGGGTACGTTTAACAAATGGTAATGAAGTGAACGCTTACATCCCAGGTGAAGGACACAACCTACAAGAGCACTCGATAGTATTAGTTAGGGGCGGAAGGGTAAAAGACTTACCTGGTGTAAGGTATCACATTGTTCGTGGTGCTTTAGATACGGCTGGTGTTGCAGGAAGAACGCAACGCAGGTCTAAATACGGAGCGAAGCGTCCTAAGCCAGGACAAGCGCCAGCAGCTCCGGCAAAAGGTAAGAAAAAGTAATCATTAAAGCTTTTAAACAAAAGACATGAGAAAAAGACAGGCTAAAAAAAGACCACTTTTACCGGATCCTAAATTTAACGACCAGTTAGTAACACGTTTCGTTAACAACCTAATGTGGGACGGTAAGAAATCTACAGCTTTTAAAGTGTTCTATGATGCTATTGAAATTATAGAAAACAAAAAGCAAGATGCGGAAAAATCTGCCCTTGAAACTTGGAAAGATGCTCTAACTAACGTTATGCCTCACGTAGAAGTACGTAGCCGTAGGGTAGGTGGTGCTACATTCCAGATACCAATGCAGATCCGTCCGGACAGAAAAATATCTATGGCCATGAAATGGCTTATACTTTATGCAAGGAGGAGAAATGAGAAATCTATGGCTCAAAGGCTAGCTAATGAAGTTCTTGCTGCTGCAAGGGAAGAAGGTGCTGCTGTTAAAAAGAGAATGGATACTCACAAAATGGCTGAGGCTAACAAGGCGTTCTCTCACTTTAAATTTTAATAACAACACAGCATAAAGATCATTTAAAATGGCAAGAGACTTAAAATTCACGCGTAATATTGGTATCGCTGCTCACATCGACGCCGGTAAGACTACGACTACAGAACGTATTCTTTTCTATACTGGTAAATCTCACAAAATTGGTGAGGTTCACGATGGTGCTGCTACCATGGACTGGATGGCTCAGGAGCAGGAAAGGGGTATTACCATTACTTCTGCTGCTACAACTTGTACTTGGAACTTTCCTACAGAACAAGGTAAATCACTTCCTGAGACTCAAGGTTACCACTTTAACATCATTGATACCCCGGGTCACGTTGACTTTACCGTAGAGGTAAACCGTTCACTAAGGGTTCTTGATGGTCTTGTATTCCTTTTCAGTGCGGTAGACGGTGTAGAACCACAGTCTGAAACTAACTGGAGGCTTGCAGACAACTACAAAGTGCCTCGTATGGGCTTCGTTAATAAAATGGACCGTCAGGGTTCTAACTTCCTTGCTGTATGTCAGCAGGTGAAAGACATGCTTAAGTCTAACGCTGTGCCATTGGTTCTTCCAATCGGTGAGGAGCAAGACTTCAAAGGTGTGGTAGACCTTATCAGGAACCAGGCTATTGTATGGCATGACGAAACTCAGGGTGCTACTTTTGACATTGTGCCTATCCCGGATGATATGAAAGAGGAAGTACACCAGTACAGGTCTCAGCTTATCGAAGAGGTAGCTGCATATGATGAAAACCTTCTTGAGAAATTCATGGAGGATGAAGACTCTATCACTGAAGACGAAATCAACGAAGCACTAAGGAAAGCTACTATAGATATGGCTATCATTCCTATGCTTTGTGGTTCATCTTTCAAAAATAAAGGTGTACAGTTCATGCTTGATGCTGTATGTAAGTTCCTTCCTTCGCCTCTTGATAAAGAAGCTATCGATGGTACTAACCCAGATACTGGAGAGGCTATCTCTCGTAAGCCATCTGCTGCTGAGCCATTCTCGGCTCTTGCATTTAAAATTGCAACTGACCCTTATGTAGGTCGTCTTGCATTCTTCAGGGCTTACTCTGGTCGTCTTGATGCTGGTTCTTATGTGTACAACACACGTAGCGAAAGCAAAGAGCGTATCTCTCGTATCTACCAGATGCACGCTAACAAACAAAACCCAATCGAGTACATCGAGGCTGGTGATATTGGAGCTGCTGTAGGTTTTAAAGATATCAAAACAGGTGATACACTTTGTGATGAGAAGAACCCTATCATCCTTGAAAGTATGAACTTCCCTGATCCGGTAATCGGTATCGCTGTTGAGCCTAAAACTAAGGCCGACGTAGATAAAATGGGTATGGCTCTTGCAAAACTTGCAGAAGAAGACCCTACGTTTACTGTAAGGACAGACCATGCTTCAGGACAAACTATTATCTCTGGTATGGGTGAGCTTCACCTTGACATCCTTGTAGACCGTCTTAAGCGTGAGTTTAAGGTAGAGGTTAACCAGGGTGAGCCTCAGGTAGAGTACAAAGAAGCTATTACACGTGCTGCTAACCACAGGGAAACATACAAGAAACAATCAGGTGGTCGTGGTAAATTCGGTGATATCGTATTCCGTCTTGAGCCAGCTGACGAAGTTGACGGTAAAGTGCCAATGGGACTTCAGTTCGTTAACGAAGTTAAGGGTGGTAACATCCCAAGGGAATTTATCCCAGCTATCGAGAAAGGTTTCAAAGAAGCTATGAAGCAAGGTCCTCTTGCCGGTTATGAAATGGACAGTATGAAAGTTACACTTATCGACGGTTCATTCCACCCGGTTGACTCGGATGCCCTTTCTTTTGAACTTGCTGCTAAAATGGGTTACAAAGAGGCTGCTAAAGCTGCCGGTGCTGTTATCCTTGAGCCTATCATGAAACTTGAAGTACTTACTCCTGAAGAAAACATGGGTGATATCGTAGGTGACCTTAACCGTCGTCGCGGTCAAATCAACAACATGGATGACAGGGCAGGTTCTAAAGTAGTTAAAGCTAGCGTGCCACTTTCAGAAATGTTTGGTTACGTTACTACGCTAAGGACGCTTTCTTCTGGTCGTGCAACTTCTACAATGGAGTTCTCTCACTATGCAGAAACACCTTCAAACATCGCTGACGATGTAATCAAAAAAGCTAAAGGCAACGCTTAATTTTTAAGAAAATGAGTCAAAAGATCAGAATAAAATTAAAATCATACGATCACAGCCTTGTAGACAAGTCTGCTGAAAAGATCGTTAAAACTGTAAAAAGCACAGGTGCAGTTGTAACTGGCCCTATTCCGCTTCCTACAAACAAAAAGATTTTCACTGTACTACGTTCTCCGCACGTAAACAAAAAATCAAGGGAGCAGTTTGAAGTTAGCTCTTACAAGAGGCTTCTTGATATTTACAGTTCTTCTTCTAAAACTATCGATGCTCTAATGAAACTGGAGCTTCCTAGTGGTGTAGAAGTTGAAATCAAAGTGTGATAATTTCACCTTATATACAAAACCCGGTCTTATGGCCGGGTTTTTTTGTTTTGTGGTTTAAATAAGTGGTTGTGTTGTGTGTGCTGTCATCATAATTTTTTGTAATATAGCCTTCAGTGCATAAAACCAAAACCAATGTTGACTATAAAACCTGTTGTAATATCCCTTTTCCTGTTTCTTGTAAATGTCCCTGCCTTCAGTCAGATGTTTGTTACCGTTGATAAAGATACGTACGAACTTGTAGAGGATGTAAACTATGCACTCTATAATAATAAAAAGGAGGTGTATAAAGGAGTAACGTTATCGGATAAGCCAACCACGATAAAACCTGATGTGGTGTTTGATTCCATAGCGTTTTCCAGGGTGGATTATGAAACCCTCGGCAAGGCAAAAAAGGATATCGATTCTATAACGTTTTTAACCAAAAAGACTTTTTACCTTGATGAGCTTGTTATAGGTTCAGAAGATAAAAAAGAAATACTGCTGGGTGAAAGTAATCGTTTTGTAAAAAGACGTTCGGCGGCAATCAGCAAAGAGCTGATTCAGGGGCTTGTTTTCTTAAACGGTACATCTCAAAACTATGTTTTGGATAAGTTGGCCTTTTATGTAGAAAAGGTTAAGGTGCGTACTGCTTATAAAGTAAACTTTATACAGGTTGACGAAGTTGTGGAAAACGAAGCCTTTTATCGTGTTGAGCCGGGTGAGGTGATTTATGCTACCGATACGCTCTACCTGAACCCGAAGGACAAGAATAAGATAGAGGTGACATTACCAATAGATTTTAACCTGCCTGCAACAAAGAAAATGTTTGTATGGATTCAGCTTATTGGATATTATGATGAAAACGGTAACGAGGTTACGCCTGAAAAGGATGAAATGACAAGGTTGAAATTCCAGATGTCTAACCAAACTAATTACTATGCCAAGATGAGTGACGGTGGGAAAAAGAAAGTTAATGGCGAGCATCCGCTGACCGATTTTTTTATAAATATTAACAGGATGTATAATTACGATTATGCTCACCTGTTTTTTACCACGCCACATAAAAGTTTTCTTGTGGCGCCTGCTATAGTACTGTATGCGCACAAGCTGGAGCCAAAACCGGTAAGGGTAGAGGGCATGCAGAATTAGGTGTTTGTGGTGAGTGTATGGGCTTTGTTTATGCAAAGTGCTTAACTTTGTGGTTCCTGTTGTGAATCTGGTATGATTCTATTTTTATTGTTACAAAAAAGTTAGCGCCATTTTGCTGATAAAATGTCGTTTTTAAATGGCTGCGGCAACCCTTAATTGCTGTAAATGAAATATTTTTCATTTATTTTTTTGTAACTGTTTGATTTTCTCAATTTAATAATTACTTTTGCACCCCTGTTTGGAGTATTCTGTTACTTCAAATTGAAGGGTTTTAATAATTAATAATAATAATCTATGTCTGGGTTAATTGGTAAAAAAATCGGCATGACCAGTATTTTCGATGAAAACGGAAAAAACATTCCGTGCACAGTAATCGAAGCTGGACCATGCGTTGTTACCCAAGTCAGAACCAATGAGGTTGACGGGTATGAAGCTGTTCAACTTGGTTTCGATGACAAAACAGAAAAACACACTGTTAAATCGGAGGCTGGCCACTTTAAAAAAGCGGGTACAGTTGCGAAGAAAAAAGTCGTTGAGTTCCAAGGGTTTGAACAATCGTTTAATTTAGGTGACACTGTTACTGTAGATCTTTTCACTGAAGGTGAATTTGTAGATGTACAAGGTGTTTCTAAAGGTAAAGGTTTCCAGGGTGTTGTAAAACGCCACGGATTTGGTGGTGTTGGCCAGTCTACACACGGTCAGCATAACCGTCTTAGAGCGCCGGGTTCGGTAGGTGCATCATCTTATCCATCAAGGGTATTTAAAGGTATGCGCATGGCCGGAAGGACCGGAGGAGAAAATGTAACAGTACAAAACCTTAGAGTTTTAAAGGTTGTAGCCGACAAAAACCTTATTGTGGTTAAAGGTGCTATACCAGGACACAAAAACTCTTATGTAATCCTTCACAAGTAATGGAAGTAAAAGTTTTAGATATCAACGGAAAAGAAACTGGCAGGACGGTAACCCTTTCTGATTCAGTATTCGCAATTGAGCCAAACAAGCATGCAGTGTACCTGGATGTAAAACAATACCTGGCTAACCAAAGGCAAGGTACGCACAAAGCAAAAGAGCGTAACGAAGTAACTGGTAGTACACGCAAAATTAAAAAGCAAAAAGGTACCGGTACAGCTCGTGCTGGTAGCGTTAAGAACCCATTGTTTAAAGGTGGTGGTACCGTTTTTGGTCCTAGGCCAAGGAGCTACTCTTTTAAACTGAACAAAGGTCTTAAGCGTCTTGCAAGGAAATCGGCTCTTTCTATCAAAGCTCAGGAATCAAATTTAGTGGTAGTTGAAAACTTCGAATTCGAAGCGCCAAGCACTAAAAATTTCATTAACGTTTTGAAAGCTTTAGGGTTAGAGAGCAAAAAATCTTTGTTTGTGTTGGGAGATACAAATAATAATGTATATTTGTCCTCACGCAATTTAAAGGCTTCAAGTGTTGTAACTACCTCAGAATTAAGTACTTACACAATACTTAACGCAGGAAGTGTAGTTCTTTTTGAGGGTTCACTTGCAGGAATTGAAGAAACTTTAAGTAAATAATAGGGAATATGAGTATCATAATTAAGCCTATCATCACTGAAAAGATAACTAAAGACGGTGAAGTTTTTAACCGTTTTGGTTTCATTGTAAACAAAAAAGCTAACAAGATTGAAATTAAGAAAGCTGTAGAGGCTGCTTATAACGTATCTGTTACTGATGTAAACACAATGATTTACAGGGCTGATAGATCGGTTAAATACACTAAGAGTGGTTTAATCTCTGGTAAAACAAGTGCTTACAAAAAAGCAGTTGTACAGGTAAAAGAGGGTGAAACAATAGATTTTTACAACAATATCTAATAGAAAATGTCAGTTAGAAAATTAAAACCTATTACCCCGGGTCAGCGTTTTAGAGTTGTTAATAGCTTTGACACATTAACAACTGATAAGCCGGAGCGTTCATTACTAGCTCCGAAAAAAAACTCAGGCGGTAGAAATAGTCAAGGAAAAATGACCATGCGTTATACAGGCGGTGGTCACAAACAAAGGTATCGTGTTATTGATTTTAAACGTACTAAAGCTGGAGTTCCTGCTACGGTTAAAACAATAGAATACGACCCGAACCGTTCAGCGTTTATTTCCCTATTAACGTATGTGGACGGTGCTAAAACTTATGTAATTGCACAAAACGGACTTCAGGTAGGCCAAACCGTAGTTTCAGGAGAAAATGCTGCTCCGGAAATTGGTAACACTCTTCCTTTAAGTAAAATTCCTCTGGGAACTGTTATATCTTGCATCGAACTACGTCCGGGCCAGGGTGCTGTAATTGCACGTAGTGCAGGTACATTTGCTCAGCTTATGGCAAGGGATGGTAAATATGCTACTATAAAAATGCCGTCAGGTGAAACAAGGCTTATCCTTCTTACCTGCAGCGCTACAATAGGAGCTGTTTCTAACTCGGATCACCAGCTTATCGTTTCTGGTAAGGCAGGTAGAAGCCGTTGGTTAGGCCGTAGGCCAAGAACAAGACCGGTAGCTATGAACCCGGTAGATCACCCGATGGGTGGTGGTGAAGGACGCTCTTCAGGAGGTCACCCACGCTCAAGGAAAGGTCTTCCGTCTAAAGGTTACAGGACTCGTTCTAAAGTTAACCCGTCGAATAAGTATATCGTAGAACGTAGAAAGAAATAATAAGTAAGATATGGCACGTTCATTAAAGAAAGGACCTTTCGTACACTATAAACTAGAAAAGAAAGTTCAGGAAAACATTGCTGGTGGTAATAAAGGTGTGGTTAAGACTTGGTCTCGCGCTTCTATGATTACCCCGGATTTTGTTGGACAGACTATCGCAGTACACAACGGACGTCAATTCGTTCCGGTTTATGTAACAGAAAACATGGTAGGTCATAAATTAGGAGAATTTTCACCAACCCGCTCTTTCAGGGGCCACGCTGGTGCTAAAAATAAAGGTAAAAAATAAGAGCAATGGGAGTTCGTAAAAGAGAAACAGCTGAGGCTAGAAAAGAGGCTAATAAGTCAATTGCTTTTGCAAAACTTAACAACTGCCCTACTTCGCCAAGGAAAATGCGCATCGTTGCTGACCTGGTGAGGGGTAAAAAAGTTGAACTAGCCCTAAACATACTGAAATTCAATGCAAAAGACGCTTCTGGTAAAATAGAAAAGCTACTTCTTAGCGCCATTAACAACTGGCAGCAAAAGAACGCTGATGCTAATCTTGAAGAAGCCGGTCTTTTTGTAAAAGAAATCACGGTAGACGGTGGCGCTATGCTAAAAAGGCTAAGGCCTGCACCGCAGGGTCGTGCCCACAGGATAAGGAAACGCTCAAACCACGTAACTATTGTGCTTGGAGCTACTAACAATAATACACAAAGCAACTAATAAACATGGGACAAAAGACAAATCCAATAGGAAATCGCCTTGGTATCATCAGGGGTTGGGATTCTAACTGGTATGGTGGAAATGATTACGGCGACAAAATTGCCGAGGATCACAAAATCAGGAAATATATCCATGCCCGTTTATCTAAAGCTAGTGTAAGTAAAGTAATCATCGAGAGGACTCTTAAACTTGTAACCGTTACTATCACTACTGCTCGTCCGGGTATCATTATCGGTAAAGGCGGCCAGGAGGTAGACAAGCTAAAAGAAGAACTTAAGAAAATTACTGACAAAGAGGTTCAAATCAACATCTTTGAAATTAAAAGGCCTGAGCTGGATGCTTACCTTGTAGGTACCAGCATTGCTCGCCAGATTGAAAGCCGTATCTCTTACAGGAGGGCTATTAAAATGGCTATTGCTGCCGCTATGCGTATGAACGCAGAAGGTATAAAAGTAATGATCTCTGGTCGTCTTAACGGTGCTGAAATGGCACGTTCAGAAATGTTCAAAGAAGGTCGTATTCCTCTATCAACTTTCCGTGCCGATATTGACTATGCTCTTGCAGAAGCTCACACTGCCTACGGTAGGATGGGTATCAAGGTATGGATCATGAAAGGTGAAGTTTACGGTAAGAGAGATCTTTCTCCGTTAGCAGGTATGGACAAACAAAAGTCTAAATCTGCAGGATCTCAAGACAGACCTCAAGGCGGTAGGCCAAACAGGGATGGTAAACCAAACCAGCGCAAAAGAAAGTAATCCCTTAAACTAAAGAAAAATGTTACAGCCTAAAAGAACGAAATACCGTAAGGTACAGAAAGGTAAAATGAAGGGCGTGTCTCAAAGGGGTCACGAACTTTCAAATGGTATGTTTGGTATAAAATCTTTAGATTATTCTTTCATTACTTCTCGTCAAATCGAGGCTGCACGTATCGCTGCAACCCGTTTCATGAAAAGGGAAGGACAGTTGTGGATTAAAATATTCCCGGATAAACCTATCACTAAGAAGCCTCTAGAGGTACGTATGGGTAAAGGTAAGGGTGCCGTAGAATACTGGGCAGCCGTTGTAAAACCGGGACGTATTATGTTTGAAGTAGGAGGCGTGCCTCTATCTGTAGCTAAAGAGGCACTACGCCTTGCAGCTCAGAAACTACCGGTGAAAACTAAGTTTATCGTTGCCAGAGATTTCGAAGCATAATCCAATTTTATTATGAAACAATCAGAGATAAAGAATCTATCTGCAGCTGAGTTACAGAGTAAACTTGGTGAGCTTAAGAAAACATATGCCGACCTACAATCAGCTCACGCTATCTCTCCGATAGCAAACCCACTTGAACTTAGGTCTGTACGCAGGTCTATAGCAAGGGTGGCTACAGAGCTAACCAAAAAAGAGTTACAATAATTGTATCTGCTGAAAGATGGAAAACAGAAATTTAAGAAAAGAGCGTATAGGTGTAGTTACCAGTAACAAAATGGACAAATCAATCGTGGTTGCCCAGGTTACACGTGTTAAACACCCACTATATGGAAAGTTCGTACTAAAAACTAAGAAGTTTGTAGCACACGACGAAAAGAACGACTGTAACATAGGTGATACAGTAAAGATCATGGAAACACGACCTTTAAGTAAAACAAAATGTTGGAGGTTAGTTGAAATCATTGAAAGAGCGAAGTAATTATGGTACAACAGGAATCTAGACTAAAAGTAGCAGATAACACGGGAGCTAAAGAAGTTTTAACTATCCGTGTTCTAGGAGGAACGAAACGTCGTTATGCCTCTGTTGGAGATAAAATTGTAGTAGCCGTTAAGGACGCAACACCAAACGGAAACGTTAAAAAAGGTGCTGTATCTACTGCAGTAGTTGTTCGTACCAAAAAAGAAGTACGTCGTGCTGACGGTTCATACATCAGGTTTGATGACAACGCATGTGTGTTGTTAAACGCTGCTGGTGAAATGAGGGGTACACGTGTTTTTGGTCCTGTAGCAAGGGAACTTCGTGAAAAACAATTCATGAAAATTGTATCACTGGCACCTGAAGTGCTTTAATTGTTATTAAGATGACGAAGCTAAAAATAAAATCGGGAGACACTGTAACAGTAATTGCCGGCGACCACAAAGGTAGCGAAGGTAAAGTACTGCGTGTACTTCGTGAGAAAAACAAAGCGATCGTAGAAGGCGTTAACCTTGTGTCTAAGCACACTAAGCCAAGCGCTAAAAACCCTCAGGGTGGTATCGTAAAAAAAGAAGCTCCTATCCATATTTCTAACATTGCACTTGTAGATCCTAAAACTAAGGAAGCTACTAAAACAGGTGTTAGGACTGAAGGAGATAAGAAAGTGAGATTTTCAAAAAAATCTAATCAAGTACTATAGTCATGGCTTATATACCAAGATTAAAACAAGAGTATAAGGACCGTGTTGTTGCTGCTCTTAAAGAAGAATTCGGTTATAAGAACGTTATGCAGGTTCCTAAACTTGAAAAAATCGTTCTTAGCCGTGGTGTTGGCGCCGCTGTATCTGATAAAAAACTTATCGACTATGCAGTAGACGAGCTAACAAAAATCACCGGACAAAAAGCGGTTTCTACCATATCTAAGAAAGACGTTGCTACGTTTAAACTAAGAAAAGGTATGCCTATCGGTGCAAAAGTTACGCTACGTGGCGAAAGGATGTATGAATTCCTTGACAGGCTTATTACAGCTTCTCTGCCGCGAGTACGTGATTTTAACGGTATTAAGGCTACTGGTTTTGACGGTAGGGGTAACTATAACCTGGGTATAACTGAGCAAATCATTTTCCCTGAAATTGATATTGATAAAGTTAACAAAATATCAGGTTTAGATATTACCTTTGTAACTTCTGCGCAAACAGACAAAGAAGCAAAGTCACTATTAACAGAACTAGGTTTACCTTTTAAAAAGAATTAAGACATGGCTAAAGAATCAATGAAAGCCCGCGAGGTAAAAAGGGAGAAATTGGTAGAGAAGTATGCTGCAAAAAGGAAGGCTCTTATAGAAGCCGGAGATTATGAAGGCCTACAAAAACTACCTAAAAATGCTTCGCCTGTACGTCTGCACAACCGTTGCAAACTAACAGGAAGACCAAGGGGTTATATGCGCCAGTTCGGTATATCACGTGTTACATTCCGTGAAATGGCTAACAGCGGCCTAATACCGGGTGTTAAAAAGTCTAGCTGGTAATAAAAAAAAGAGTATAATTGGTACCAGGTTCGGCCCGACAGGGCCGAAAACCGTTACCGCAAATAAACAAATATGTATACAGATCCTATCGCTGACTTCCTTACAAGGGTAAGAAATGCTGTAAGGGCAAACCACAAAGTAGTGGAAATCCCTGCATCAAACCTTAAAAAGGAAATCACCAAGATTTTATTTGACCAAGGGTACATCCTTAGCTACAAATTCGATGACAGTAGTGTACAAGGTACCATTAAAATCGCTCTTAAGTACGACAAAGAGACTAAAGAGTCGGTAATTAAAGACATCCAAAGGATAAGTAAGCCAGGTCTACGTAAGTATTCGGGCGCTACTACACTTCCAAGGATTCTTAATGGACTTGGTATTGCTATTGTTTCTACTTCAAAAGGT
The DNA here is from genome assembly GCF_046613565.1 of Flavobacterium sp. RHBU_3. Classification (NCBI taxonomy): domain Bacteria; kingdom Pseudomonadati; phylum Bacteroidota; class Flavobacteriia; order Flavobacteriales; family Flavobacteriaceae; genus Flavobacterium; species Flavobacterium sp. RHBU_3. Next base: position 82,324 of record NZ_JBKJHC010000011.1, read on the forward strand.
CTTATGACTGATAAGCAAGCAAGGCAAAACAATGTAGGTGGTGAAGTAATTTGCTACGTTTACTAATCTAAAAGACTTTACACGATGTCAAGAATAGGTAAAAATCCAATCACAATACCAGCTGGTGTAACTGTAGAAGTTACAGAAAGCGTGGTTACCGTAAAAGGAAAAAAAGGCCAGCTTACTCAGGATTACTCAGATGTAACCATAAAAGTAGAAGGAGGTCAGGTAATAGTGGAAAGGTCTTCTGATCATAAAGTTCAAAGGTCTAAACACGGATTGTACAGGGCTCTTATAAACAACATGATTACAGGTGTAAACGAAGGCTTTACAAAAGAGCTTGAGCTTGTAGGTGTTGGTTACAGGGCTTCTAACCAGGGTCAAAAACTGGATATAGCTTTAGGTTTCTCTCACAACATTGTACTTGAGGTTGTACCTGAAGTAGTTGTAGAAACTGTTACAGAAAAAGGTAAAAACCCTATCATCAAACTTTCGTCGTTTGACAAACAACTTCTTGGGCAAGTAGCGGCTAAGATTCGTTCTTTCCGTAAGCCTGAGCCTTACAAAGGAAAAGGTGTTAAGTTTGTTGGTGAGGTTCTAAGGAGAAAAGCAGGTAAATCAGCTTAAAAATTAAAAGATCATGGCATTAAATAAATCTGAAAGAAGACAAAGGATTCAGTACAGGATCAGGAAGATTGTAAGCGGAACTGCATCTCAGCCACGTCTTTCTGTATTCAGGAGCAACAAAGAGATCTACGCACAGATCATTGACGATACAAACGGTGTAACTCTTGTTTCTGCATCTTCTCGTGAGAAAGGTGTTGAAAAAGGAACTAACATTGAAACTGCAGCTGCAGTAGGCAAACTTGTTGCTGAAAGGGCTCTACAGGCCGGTATATCAACTATCTCTTTTGATAGGGGTGGTTACCTGTACCACGGACGTGTTAAATCATTAGCTGAAGGCGCAAGGGAAGCCGGACTTAAATTCTAAGAGAAATTATGTATCATAATTATAAAAACGTAGAACTAGTAAAACCTAGCGGCCTTGAACTTAAAGACCGCCTGGTAGCTGTAAATCGTGTAACTAAAGTTACTAAAGGTGGTAGGGCATTCGGTTTCTCTGCTATCGTAGTAGTAGGAGACGAGCACGGTGTAGTAGGCCATGGCCTTGGTAAGTCTAAAGACGTATCTGAAGCCATTGCTAAAGCTGTAGAAGATGCTAAGAAAAGCCTAGTAAGGATTCCTCTTAGCGGACACAGCGTACCTCATGAGCAAAAAGGTAAATTTGGCGGTGCTCGCGTACTGCTTATGCCAGCTTCTCATGGTACCGGAGTTATTGCCGGTGGTGCTGTACGTGCCGTACTTGAATCAGTAGGTGTACACGACGTATTGTCTAAATCTCAGGGTTCATCTAACCCTCACAATGTTGTTAAAGCTACTTTTGATGCTCTACTACAAATGAGGAGTGCCGTTACTGTTGCAAAACAAAGGGGTATTTCTTTAGAAAAAGTATTCAAAGGTTAATTCAAGGGAAATCATGGGAAAAATAAAAGTAAAACAAATAAAGAGCAAGATCAACTGCCCTCAAACACAAAAACTTACGCTAGAGTCTCTAGGCCTTCGTAAGCTTGGGCAAGTTGTAGAGCACGATGCTACTCCTGCTATCCTTGGAATGGTAAACAAAGTTAAACATTTAGTTTCTGTAGAAGAAGCTAACTAATACTTGAACGACAATGAATTTAAGTAACTTACAACCGGCTGAGGGTTCAGTACATAATCAAAATAAAAGGGTAGGACGTGGTGAAGGTTCTGGCAAAGGCGGCACTGCTGCACGTGGCCACAAAGGTGCTAAATCACGCTCTGGTTACTCTAAAAAGATAGGTTTTGAAGGTGGACAGATGCCACTTCAAAGACGTGTTCCTAAGTACGGTTTTAATAACATCAACCGTAAGGAGTATGCAGGTGTAAACCTTGACACACTTCAAGCTCTTGTAGACAAAGGTGTTGTTACAGATGCTGTAGATTTTACAGTACTTGTAGAAAACCGCCTGGCTACTAAAAATGAAGAGGTAAAAATACTAGGAAGAGGAGAGCTGAAGGCAAAACTAAAAGTTAGTGCCCACAAATTTACTGCTGCCGCTAAAGCTGCTATTGAAGCTGCTGGTGGTGAAGCTGTAAGTTTATAACCCCAATTAAAGCCTTATGAAGAAATTTTTTGAAGCATTTAAAAATGTCTGGAAGATTGAAGAACTAAAGAACCGTATCTTAGTTACTTTGGGATTATTACTTGTATACCGTTTTGGTGCACACGTAACGCTTCCCGGTATTGATGCTGAAAGGCTTGGAAACTTAACTAAGCAGGCTGATAACGGTATCGGTTGGCTTATCGATGTATTCACAGGTGGTGCGTTTTCGCAAGCATCTGTGTTTGCATTGGGTATTATGCCATATATATCTGCATCTATCGTGGTGCAGCTTATGGGTATAGCTATACCATACCTGCAGAAACTGCAGAAAGAGGGGGAAAGCGGCAGGCGTACGCTTAACCAGATTACCCGTTGGCTAACGATACTAATTACGTTTGTACAAGGGCCTGGTTATATCTTCAACCTGCACCGTCAGCTTAACGATACTCCGGGTGCATTCCTAATTCCGTCAGATTCGACAGAGTTCATTGTATCTTCTATCGTACTTCTTGTAACCGGTACCATTTTTGCAATGTGGCTTGGTGAAAGGATTACTGATAAAGGTATAGGAAACGGTATATCGCTTCTTATCCTTGTAGGTATTATTGCAAGGCTGCCTCAGGCATTTGTACAGGAGTTCACCTCTGTGGTAACACAAAACAACGGTGGTCCTCTAAAACTGCTTCTTGAAGTTGTAGTTTGGCTTGGGGTAATTATAGCGTGTATTCTTATGGTTATGGCCGTAAGGAAAATACCGGTACAATATGCAAGGCGCACAGCATCGGGCGATTTTGAGCAGGATATGTTTGGCGGTAACCGCCAGTGGATTCCACTTAAATTAAACGCCAGTGGTGTTATGCCTATCATCTTTGCGCAGGCTATTATGTTCATTCCTGCTGCATTGGCAGGCCTTTCTCAGTCTGATACGGCTCAATCTTTTACAGCTAACTTTCAGAATGTGTTTGGTTTAGCCTATAATTGCGTATTTGCTTTATTAATTATAATTTTTACGTACTTTTACACCGCCATTACGGTGCCTACTAACAAGATGGCAGACGACCTTAAAAGGAGTGGAGGTTTTATACCTGGCGTAAGGCCTGGTGTAGAAACCGGAGACTACCTGGACAGGATTATGTCGCTTGTTACACTACCAGGAGCGTTGTTCCTTGCTTTACTTGCCGTGTTCCCGGCAGTAGTGCATAACTTCGGCGTTCAGCAACAATGGGCATTGTTCTACGGAGGTACTTCACTGCTTATTATGGTAGGGGTTGCAATCGATACCATACAGCAGATAAATACTTACCTGCTGAACAGGCACTATGATGGATTGATGAAGAGTGGTAAAAACAGAAAAGCTGTAGCTTAATAATTTTTATGGCAAAACAATCAGCAATAGAACAAGACGGATCAATTATTGAGGCATTATCAAATGCCATGTTTCGTGTTGAATTAGAAAACGGGCACGTGGTAATTGCTCATATTTCAGGCAAAATGCGTATGCACTACATTAAGTTGCTTCCGGGCGACAAAGTGAAACTGGAAATGAGCCCTTATGATTTGTCTAAAGCAAGAATTACTTATAGATACTAAAGCTAAATACTAAAATGAAAGTAAGAGCATCAGTTAAGAAAAGAAGTGCCGAGTGCATTATAGTGCGCAGGAAAGGCAGATTATACGTTATTAACAAAAAGAATCCTAGATTTAAACAAAGGCAAGGATAATTATGGCAAGAATTGCAGGGGTAGATGTACCTAAAAACAAACGAGGAGTTATTGCTTTAACATACATCTTTGGTATTGGAAAAAGCAGGGCACAAGAAATATTGAGCAAAGCTCAGGTAAGTGAAGATAAGAAAGTAAACGAGTGGAACGATGATGAAATCAGCGCCATCCGTGATGCAGTTTCTTACTTCAAGATAGAAGGTGAACTTCGTTCTGAAATACAGCTTAACATTAAGCGCCTTATGGATATTGGTTGCTACAGGGGAATCCGCCACAGGGCTGGTCTTCCACTACGTGGCCAACGTACCAAGAATAACTCAAGGACAAGAAAAGGTAAGAGGAAAACTGTTGCTAATAAGAAAAAAGCAACTAAATAATAAATAGTAGAATGGCTAAAGCGAATACCAAAAAACGTAAAGTTATAGTAGAATCTACAGGCGAAGCTCATATCAGCGCTACTTTCAATAACATCATCATCTCGCTTACAAACAAGAAAGGTGAAGTTATTTCGTGGTCATCTGCAGGTAAAATGGGTTTCCGTGGTTCTAAAAAGAACACACCATATGCTGCACAAATGGCTGCTGAAGATTGTGGTAAAGTAGCTCTTGAGGCTGGCCTTAAGAAAGTAAAAGTTTACGTTAAGGGTCCAGGTAACGGACGTGAGTCTGCTATCAGGTCTATTCACAACGGAGGCATTGAAGTTACTGAGATCATCGACGTAACTCCGCTACCACACAATGGTTGCCGCCCTCCGAAGAGAAGGAGAGTTTAATTTTATATTAGAGTATAACAAGAACAGGGCAAGGATTATCGTAGGATGGAACCTGAATTCATAATCCCCTGTTCGTTTTAATTTTTAGAAATGGCAAGATATACTGGTCCAAAAACTAAAATCGCCCGTAAATTTGGTGAGGCGATCTTCGGAGACGACAAAGCCTTCGAAAAAAGAAATTACCCTCCGGGACAACATGGTTTAGCCAAGAAAAGGGGTAAGAAATCTGAATATGCTGTTCAGCTAATGGAAAAGCAGAAAGCAAAATACACTTACGGTATCCTTGAGAAACAATTCCGTAACCTGTATGAGCAAGCTGCTGCTACTAAAGGCGTAACCGGTGAAGTACTACTTCAACTTTGCGAAGCAAGGTTAGATAACGTAGTATTCCGTATGGGTATTGCTCCATCTCGTCGTGCTGCACGTCAGATAGTAGGCCACAGGCATATTACAGTAAACGGTGAAGTGGTTAACATCCCTTCTTACCACCTAAAAGCCGGCGATAAAGTTGCTGTACGTGAGAAATCAAAATCACTTGAAACTATCACAAATTCTTTATCTAACTCTGCTCACGTATATGAGTGGATTACCTGGAACAACGATACTCAGGAAGGTACGTTTGTAAACGCTCCTGCCAGGATCCAGATACCGGAAAACATCAAAGAACAACTAATCGTTGAGTTGTATAACAAATAATAATTGACATTTTAGTCGACAATATGGCAATATTTAATTTTCAGAAGCCCGATAAAGTTATCATGATCGATTCAACCGATTTCCAAGGGAAATTTGAATTCCGCCCTTTGGAACCAGGTTATGGATTGACAGTTGGTAACGCACTTAGAAGAGTTTTGCTTTCTTCGTTAGAAGGTTATGCTATTTCATCTGTTCGTATCGAAGGTGTTGAGCATGAGTTTTCTACTATCCCCGGGGTTGTTGAAGATGTTACAGAAATTATCCTTAACCTGAAGCAGGTTCGCTTTAAGCGCCAGATAGAGGATGTAGATAACGAAAGTGTTTCTATATCTTTTACCGGTAAAGACCAGCTTACTGCAGGTGACTTCCAGAAATTTATCTCAGGCTTCCAGGTGCTTAACCCGGAGCTTGTGATCTGCAACATGGACAGCAGCATTAACATAAACATGGAACTTTCTATAGAAAAAGGCCGTGGTTATGTACCGGCTGAGGAGAACAAAAAGCAAAACGCTCCTATTGGTACTATATTTACAGATTCAATCTTTACTCCGGTAAAGAACGTAAAATATACAATAGAAAACTTCCGTGTAGAGCAGAAAACTGACTATGAAAAGCTGGTTTTCGAAATCATCACAGATGGTTCTATACACCCTAAGGATGCGCTTACAGAGGCAGCAAAAACGCTGATACACCACTTTATGCTGTTCTCTGACGAAAGGATAACACTTGAGGCCGATGAAATTGCTCAAACAGAATCTTATGATGAAGAATCACTTCACATGAGGCAGCTTCTTAAGACGAAGCTTGTAGACATGGATCTGTCTGTAAGGGCCTTGAATTGCTTAAAAGCGGCTGAAGTGGATACATTAGGAGACCTGGTATCTTTCAATAAAAATGACTTAATGAAGTTCCGTAACTTCGGTAAAAAGTCGCTTACAGAGCTTGATGAGCTTGTAGCTTCTAAGAACCTTCACTTCGGAATGGATCTAAGCAAATACAAATTAGATAAAGAATAACCTGTACAATCCGTAAGGAACAGGTTTAAATTTACAGACAATGAGACACGGTAAAAAAGTTAATCACCTAAGCAGGCAAGCTGGTCACAGGAAACTGATGCTGGCTAACATGGCTTGCTCACTTATAGAGCACAAGCGTATTAATACGACTGTTGCAAAAGCTAAGGCGCTTAAAGTTTATATTGAGCCTTTAGTAACTAAAGCTAAGGAAGATACTACCCACAACAGGCGTATTGTTTTCTCTTACCTACGTAATAAATATGCCGTTACTGAGCTTTTCCGCGAAGTAGCTGCTAAAGTAGGCGATCGTCCGGGTGGATATACCCGTATCATTAAGCTTGGTAACCGTCTTGGTGACAACGCTGATATGGCAATGATCGAGCTTGTAGACTTCAATGAACTGTACAACGTAACTAAGAAAGAGGCTAAAAAGACAACTCGTCGTAGCCGTACTTCTAAGAAAGCCGATGCTGCCCCTGCAGCCGCAGAAGCTCCTGCTGTTGATACTACAGAAAACACTGAAGCCGCAGAATAATCATGAACAACTGATTTTTCTATATAAAAAGGATAAACTTTATAGTTTGTCCTTTTTTTTTGGCAAGGCTTAACCGTTATAGGCTACGCTTAATGTAAAAGTAATACCATACTTTTATCATCACGAAAATTTATAGTAAATTTGCACGCAACACAACAACATATTACACTACTTAAATGAAATACAAAAGCAGGAATAAAGCGATCCTACTACTGGCAGACGGAACAATTTTTTATGGCAAATCTGTTGGCTTAGAAGGCACTGTATTTGGCGAGGTATGCTTTAATACCGGTATGACAGGCTATCAGGAAATTTTTACAGACCCATCGTACTATGGGCAAATAATGGTAGCTTCTAATGCTCACATAGGTAACTATGGTACTAATGAAGAAGAAGTAGAGGCAGACAGCATTATGATTTCGGGCCTTGTTTGTAAAAACTTTAGCTTTAACCACTCAAGGGTTAATTCTACTGAGAGTTTACAACAGTATTTTGAAAAACATAATCTTGTAGCCATCTCAGATGTAGACACCCGCGCGCTTGTAAGCTACATACGCGATAACGGTGCTCAGAATGCCGCAATTTGTACAGAGCAGGATGTAGATATAGAAGACCTTAAAAAGCGCCTTGCTGCTGTTCCTGATATGAAGGGGCTGGAGCTGAGTAGTAAAGTTTCTACTAAAGAGCCTTATTTTGTAGGTAACCCGGATGCTAAGTACAAAGTTTCGGCACTGGATCTTGGTATAAAGAAAAATATTCTTCGCAATCTTGTAAAAAGAGACTGCTACGTAAAAGTATATCCTTTTGACGCTACATATGCCGACCTGAAAGAGTTTAACCCCGATGGTTTCTTCCTTTCAAACGGTCCCGGCGACCCGGATCCGCTGTTTAGCGCCCAGGAAGTAGCACGTAATATACTTGCAGATAATAAGCCTGTATTTGGCATCTGTTTAGGGCACCAGGTTCTTGCGCTTGCAAATGGTATACCTACTTACAAGATGTTTAACGGTCACAGGGGCATTAATCACCCGGTTAAGAACCTTGTAACCGGTAAAGGCGAAATAACGTCGCAAAACCACGGATTTGCGGTAAACAGGGAGGCGCTGGAGCAGCACCCTGACTTTGAAATTACACACGTACACGTAAACGACGGCACTGTAGCCGGTATGCGTATGAAAAGTAAAAACTGTTTCTCGGTACAGTATCACCCTGAGGCTAGCCCGGGGCCACACGATGCCAGCTACCTGTTTGACCAGTTTATAGAAAACATAGAAAAAGGTAAACACAATAATTAAACTTTTAAAACAACCGAAAGCAATTATGAGTATTATTATCAAAGTACACGCCAGGCAAATACTGGATTCTCGTGGAAACCCAACGGTAGAAGTAGATGTAATTACAGAAAACGGTGTTCTTGGCAGGGCTGCAGTGCCTTCAGGAGCTTCAACCGGTGAGCACGAGGCCGTAGAGCTTCGCGACGGTGGTAAAGATTACATGGGCAAAGGCGTTCTTAAGGCTGTAGAAAATGTAAACACTACTATTGCTGCTGCTGTTGTAGGTATGTCTGTATTTGAGCAAAATGCTATAGATAAAACAATGATAGAGCTTGATGGTACAGCTAACAAGTCTAACCTGGGTGCTAACGCTATCCTTGGTGTGTCTCTTGCTGTAGCTAAAGCTGCTGCTAATGAGCTTGGCCTTCCACTTTACCGTTATGTAGGCGGTGTATCTGGTAATACGCTTCCTGTACCAATGATGAACATTGTAAACGGTGGTTCGCATTCAGATGCGCCTATCGCGTTCCAGGAGTTCATGATTTTCCCTGTAAAGGCAGAAAGCTTCACTCACGCTATGAAAATAGGTACTGAAGTATTCCACAACCTTAAAAAAGTACTTCACGACCGTGGTCTTAGCACTGCTGTAGGTGACGAAGGTGGTTTTGCACCAAACTTTGAAGGTGGTACAGAAGATGCCCTTGATACTATTAAACTTGCAGTAGAAAAAGCAGGTTACACATTTGGCGGCGATGTTAAAATCGCTCTTGACTGTGCTGCTTCTGAGTTCTATGTAGACGGTAAATACGACTACTCTAAATTTGAAGGCCCAACCGGAAAAATCCGTACTTCAGAAGAGCAGGCAGAATACCTTGCTGAGCTTGCTGCTAAATACCCTATCATCTCTATTGAAGATGGTATGTATGAAGATGACTGGGCTGGCTGGAAACTGCTTACTGAGAAAATTGGTGATAAAGTACAGCTTGTAGGCGACGATTTATTTGTTACTAACGTAGAGCGTCTTTCAAGGGGTATTGACCAAGGTATAGCTAACTCTATCCTTATTAAAGTAAACCAGATAGGTACACTTACTGAGACTATTGCTGCTGTAAACATGGCGCACAATGCCGGTTATACATCTGTAATGTCGCACCGTTCGGGTGAAACTGAAGACAACACTATTGCCGACCTTGCTGTAGCCCTTAACTGTGGCCAGATTAAGACCGGTTCTGCTTCACGTTCAGACCGTATGGCTAAGTACAACCAACTTCTTCGTATAGAAGAAGAACTTGGTGAAGTAGCTTACTTCCCTGGTGAAAAAGCTTTTAAAGTAAAAGCTTAATCATTAAGGTTCTATGATATTTAGCCCCGCCATTGGCGGGGCTTTTTTTGTGCACGGCATATAGGGTATTTTGTGTTTAAATTGTTCTAAAGGAAAACCACCGTACAATTATGAAACAAAAATTACTTTTAGCACTATTGCTTGTTACTGCAATTGCTTCTGCACAGATTGTGAATATCCCTGATGCTAATTTTAAAAATTTCCTGCTTGGGGCTACAGCTACTAACCAACGGGCAAGGGATATAAGTGGCAACAGTATGGTTGTAGATGCCAATGCCGACGGGGAAATCCAGGAGGCTGAAGCACAGCTGGTATACCGGCTGAATATAGCGAATAATATAGGGCTTAGTAACCTGGCAGGTATACAGTCATTTACTAACCTTACCGAATTTATCTGTAAAAGCAATAACAACCTTACAGCATTAAATGTGTCGGGTATGGTTAACCTGGCTAATATGAACCTGTATAACAATTCGCTTACCTCGCTTAACCTTAGCGGATGTACGGGGCTTACATTCCTTAATTGCGGAATGAATGAATTGACCGGCTTAGACCTTACAGGGCTTACAAGCCTGAATGAATTGCATTGCAGTAGTAATCTGCTTACGGAAATAGATTTGTCTCCTGTTAACCTGTCAGAAATTACTGCGGGAAATAATTTATTTACCACTCTTGATTTTTCTGCACAAACAGAATTAGAGTATTTTAATGTATTTGGGTGTACTTATTTAAGTTCAATATATTTAAAAAACAATCATATAGATTATTTTGATTTGGAGACTTTTGGTGCATGCACAAGCCTGAATTATATATGCCTTGATGAAGGGGAGTACGATTTGGCTTATAATGCTATAGTTGCAATGTCAGAATTCAGCACTGAGGTAAGTGTCGAAAACATTGAATTTTCAACCATCTGTTCAGTAAACGGTGAAGAAAACAATAACATAACCGGCACTGTGCATTTTGACTTTGAAAGTGATGGATGCGAGAGTACAGATCCTGCGTCGCCACTTGTAAAGGTTACATCGATACACGATGGTACCACATCGTCGATATGGACATCGCCGTCAGGTTATTATAATTTTGTTGCTGAAACGGGTGATTATGAACTGTCACTTGACTTGCTTGGGTTAGAATATTTTGCTGCAGATGCCACTGTAGCGCCAACCATAAGTTTCAGTGAATTAAACGGTACAGTGGTAAACCAGGATTTTTGTATAGTGCCTGTGGGGGTGCATAATGACCTTGAGGTAACTGTTGGGGCTTTTAGCGCTGTTGTTGCAGGTAATGACAGGAATTATTGGCTGATCTATAAAAATAACGGTAACCAAACCCTTAATGGTACTGTTTCGTTTACCTATGATGATGGTGCGCTTGATTATGTCACTGCAACAGTACCTTACACAAGTTTTGCTACGGGTTTGCTTGTGTGGGATTTTTCAGATTTACAGCCTTTTGAAACCCGTACTATAGTGCTAACCCTGCATGCTAATACGGCAACCAGTACTCCGCCGGTTTTGCTTGGCGATATTCTTGAGTTTTCGTTTACAGGAAGTATAAGCCAGGAAGATGAAACCCCGGAGAATAATCAGGTTGACTTCAGCCAGGAAGTAATGGCATCCTTAGACCCTAACAATATCGTTTGCCTTGAAGGCGATTCTGAACCGGTAACTAAAATAGGGGAGTACCTGCACTATACCATAAATTTTGAAAATATAGGTACTGCGGCTGCAAATTTTGTAATTGTTACCAGTGCTATAGATACAGCCAAATATGATGTAAGTTCAATAGAAATATTAGGCAGCACCCACAATGTGACACCTTCATTAGAAAACAACATCCTTGAGTTCAGGTTTAATGATATAGACCTGTCGCCACAGGGACAGGGTAGCGTTACCTACAAGATAAAATCGCTGGAAACCCTTACCGAAGGCGATTCGGTAATGAGCCAGGCCAGTATTGTATTTGACTATAACGAACCATTAGCTACTAACGAAGCGGTAACGGTATATGAAAATACCGCTGCAACTGATGAATTTGAGTTAAATGATATACAGATTTACCCTAACCCTACGAGAGATTTGGTTACCCTTGAGGCTTCATCAGGCATTACGGAAATATGCGTGTATGACATAACAGGTAGGCTGGTGCAAAAAGTGCGACCTACAAGCAGCAGTGCAGTTATAAACATAGCAGCGCAGCCTGCGGGCGTATACATAGTAAAAATTACTACTGATAATGGCAGCATAGCCCGAAGGCTTATTAAACAATGAGAATAATACTCCAGTAATGGGTACTTTTTCTATGCAAATTCTAATCCGTTTCTATCGAATTCTAAATAGTGTATATATTCTAAAATGTATGTAGTACTTTTGTTTTTAGAATAAGTCCTTGTTTATGAAGTTTTTGAAAATAGTTTTTTTTCTCCTGTTTTTTTCAGGCTTAAGCGCTTATGCTCAAAATGCTGCGCTGGATAAGCTTTTTGCGGAGTTAAAGCAGGTAAAAAACGATACAACAAGGGTTAGCTACCTTAACAACATTGCAGGCGAATATCTGGAAATTTCTATAGATAAGGGCCGGGAATATGCGCTAAAGGCTCATATGCTGGCCAAAAGATATAAAATGCCTGTACAGGAATCCCTGGCATTAATAAACCTTGGTAATGCAGCTGTAATGCAAAGTAGCTATCCGGAGGCACTTAAATATTTTAACGATTCCAGGATTATTTCAGAAAAACAATACAAGAACAAACCGGGTAAAGAAGTTACAGAAGCTTTAGGTATGGCTTACGGAAGCATTGGGCTTGTATGTAATGAGCAAAACGACTATCCTAAGGCGCTTGAGTTTTTCTTTAAGGCATTAAAGCTTTATAAGGCCTCGCAGCAAAACGATGTTCTGGCCAGAGTGTATAACGGTATAGGAGTGGTGTATGTATCACTTAAAGAATACGATAAGGCGCTTTTGTATTATCAGAAATCCCTTGAATATCTTAATAATGATGAAAAAACGCCAAGGGGAATGGCGTATACAAATATAGGTCTTGCCTATCTTCGTCTTGATAATATGGAGAAATCATATGAGTCATTTATGAAAGCAAAGGCGTTATTAAATGATAGTAATGACTTTAGGGCACTGGGAGAACTTTATAATGATTTTGGTAATTATTACAGGAAATTAGAGCAGTATGATAAAGCAGAGTTATATTATAAAGATGCTCTTAAGTGCTTCGGTAATGAGGGGTATTTATTCGGTTCTGTTGCTTCCTACGAATATTTAGGGAATCTTGCAGATAAAAAAGGTAAGATAGCTGAAGCATTGAATTGTTATCAGAAATCTGCTAAGGGAGCGGCTGAAATAGGGGCTTTGGCTCAGGTAGAAGTATCAGAAAAAGCTATAAGCGAATTATATGAAAAGCAGGGAGATGTTAAAAATGCTTTTGAGCATTATAAGAAATATGTTGCTGCACATGATAGCCTTGTAAACAGTAACAATCTTAAAGCGCTTGTGCGTGAGGAAATGAATTTTGAGTTTGAAAGGAAAGAAGCTGAAAGAAAACTCGAAATAGAAAAGAAGCAGGTACTGTATAAAGAGCAGGTAAAAAGGCATCGGATGCAAATAATTTTTACCGCATTGTTTGTTGTGTTTGTATTTGGTATCGGTTTCCTTATATACAACCGCAGACAAATTAAAAAAACACTTACATTACAGCGTGATTTGGCAGGATATGAGCAAAAAGCACTTCATTTACAGATGAATCCTCATTTTGTGTTTAATTGCCTTGGTGCTATATCGGGCTTTATTGTACAAAACGGAACCGATTCGGCTATAAAATACCTCAGTAAGTTTAGTAAGCTTATGCGCCTTACGCTGGAATACAGTAAAGAGTCGTTGATTCCTATTGATAAAGAAATAGAAAGCCTGCAAAATTACCTGGAACTGGAGCAGCTTCGTTTTAACCATGTTTTCGATTTTAAAATAGAAAAAGATCCGTCTATAGAAGATGATACTGCTATGCCACCCTTGTTAGTACAGCCTTTTGTGGAGAATGCCATAATGCATGGTATTGTCCCTAAAAAAGAAAAAGGACTTATTACAGTAAATTTTGCTGTGGTTAATGACAATTTGATTTGTACCATTACTGATGATGGTATAGGGATAGCTAAGAGCAAGAGCCTTAAGGAAAACTCGGTGTCTATTCATAAATCTATGGCGCTCGAAATTACCCGTAAACGACTGGAAGTCATAGAAGCGTATACTTCACGCAAAGCGTTTTTAACCATAGAATCCCTTAACCCCGGTAATGATAACGAGGGTACAAAAATTACTTTATCTTTACCTGTACAATATTTATCTGACAACAAATGATATCTGCACTGCTCATAGACGATGATAATAACCTTCGGAATGCCATGAAAGGGCTATTGGCTATGTATGCCCCGGAAATTTTTATTGCCGGAGAGGCAGACAGTGTAAAAAACGGTATTGCGGCTATAGACAAGTACAAACCCGATGTTATATTTATGGATATACAACTGGGCGATGGTACCGGTTTTGACATTTTAGAGCAGTATGCTTTAAAACACGGAAAACTGGTTAGTAATGTGGTTTTTATTACCGCGCACGAGCAGTATGCTGTAAAAGCCTTCAGGTTTAGTGCGCTTGATTATTTGCTGAAGCCGGTAGACCCGGATGAGTTGCAAAAAGTAGTAGGCAAGATTAAAGGAGCATTAGATGCTAACAGTAATTTCGCTCATATCGACCTGCTTTTAGAGAATATCAGAAAAAAGGTAGATAAGTTTAAACGCATTGCACTGAGCACGTCAGACGGTATACACCTTTTTGAAGTAGGCGATATTATAAGGCTCGAAAGCCAGGACAATTATACTAAGTTCTATATTAAGAACAGCAAGCCTGTGTTAATAGCCAAAACGCTTAAAGAATATGAAGACCTGCTTAGTGAGCAGGGGTTTGAGCGGATTCATCAAAGCCACCTCATTAACCTTGCGTATTTAAAATCGTATATAAAAAAGGATGGAGGCTATGCGGTGATGATAGACAACAGCCACTTACCCATAAGCCAAAGGAAAAAAGAACGTTTACAGGAACTGTTGAAGTCTTTATAACGAATTCTAAACAATATGCTGTAAATTCTCAGTTGCTCTATTAAAATTGCTAAAGATTTATATTTTTGTGGTGCTGCTAAAAAAATATATGAAAATGAAACGAATACTTGCTTTACTACTGTTTTTTTGTGCTGCATTTTTGCAGGCGCAAGTGCTCGATATATCGGATGCAAACTTTATGGCTGTGCTGCTTAGTGCAAACACAAGTAACGGTATTGCACTGGATAATGGCGGCGATGCTGTAGTAATAGATACCAATGGCGATAACCAGATACAACAAAGCGAAGCAGAAGAAATAAGGGAGCTGCACATAAGTAATGCCATGATAACCTCATTGGCCGGAATTGAGGGTTTTTCTAATCTTAGGGTTTTAGATTGTAGCTTTAATCAGCTTACTGTTTTTGATGCAACTGTTTTGACTGACCTGCGGGAATTGTATTGTTCTTATAATAGTATTACTGCTTTAACATTAGATGGGCTTCAGCACCTGCTTGTAGTGGATGCATCTTCTAATTACTTAACCTCAGTATCATGTACAGGGCTGGAATATCTTGAAGCTGTAGATTTTTCTGATAATAATATTACTTCACTGGACTTTTCTGAATGTCCGCAACTGTATGCATTTAATTGCGACTATAACCAAATTTCATATATAAATATAAAGAACGGTTCGGCTCAGTCGAATGTATATGGTGAAAATATCTGGAGTGGAAATCCACTGCAATATATATGTGTAGACGAAGATGAGGCAGCCATTGTAGAAGGATTACTTTCATTAAACGGATATACAGGCGTTACGGTAAACACCTATTGTTCTTTTACACCGGGTGGCGATTATAACACTATAGGCGGTACGGTACTTTTTGACCTCGCAGGTAACGGTTGTGATGTTTCAGATCCGCCACATTGCTATATAAAGTTAAAGCTTAACGATGGTACAAATGACAGCTTTACGTTTACGGATGAACTTGGCGAATATGATTTTTACACAGGTATTGGCAGCTATTCTGTAGAGCCCTATCCTGAGATTCCGTCGTACTATACCATAAGCCCTGCTCAGGGCGATGCTGTTTTTACAGACACAGCCAATAATGAGTTTGAACAGGATTTTTGTATTGCTGCAACTACAAGTGCTAACGATCTGGAAGTGGTAATGGTACCAGTAAATAAAGGTGTGCCGGGAGGCAATGTAAAATATAAGCTGGTGTATAAAAACAAAGGTAACACAACCCTAAACGGTGGTATAAGCTGCCAGTGGGATTATGATACTTTTAGCAGTTTTGTAGGTGTTTCTCCCACTCCCAGTTATGTGGCGCTGGATCTTTATGTTTGGAATTTTACAAACCTGAGGCCTTTTGAGACCAGGGAAATTAATATGGAACTAACTCTTAACGATGGTACGGCTCCGCAACCTATAACTACAGGCGATACAGTACCTTTTACAGCTCAGGTGGGCACGGGTTCGGGGAGTGATGTTTTACCGTCTGATAATACATTTGTGTTTAACCAAAAGGTGGAGGCCGCGCAGCAGGATAACTTTATAGAGTGCCTGGAGGGTGATACCCTGCCCCTTAGTGCTGCAGGCGAATATCTGCATTACGTGGTTAACTTTACCAATACCGGAACAGCTATAGCTAATAATGTGGTGATAACACAACAGTTTGATCCGCTTCTGTTTGATATAAGTACGCTTGAAATATTAAACAGTACCTATAGTTTAACTGCTCGTGTGGCAGGTAATAGTGCCGAGTTTATGATGAAGGATGCTAACGTGGTTGCTGGTGATGGAGGGCATGGTACAATCATTTTTAAAGTTAAAACGCGTACAGGTTTATTACAAAATACTGTAGTTGCAGGCCAGTCTAACATACTGTTTGATTTTAATGCGCCAATACAAACCAATACAGCTACAACTGCTTTTGCTACACTAAGTACTGGTGATTTTGAGAAAGATACTACTGTGGTAATGGTTCCTAATCCTGCAACTACGGTTACAAGGATTACAGCCCAAGGCAATATAAGGGAAGTAGTATTGTATGATGTTCAGGGCAGGCAGCTTGAAGTGCTTCTGGTTAACGATACTGAGGTGAGTATAGATCTTGCTTCGCGTGCTACCGGAATGTACTTTGTAAAAGTGTCTACTGAAAAAGGCGTAAGCGTACAAAAACTGATTAAACAATAACGATTAATAGGATAACAAAAAAAAGGTTCGGCATTGCCGAACCTTTTTGCTTTATAAAAGAAGATAAAAATTACCCTTTGTATTCTACTATTTTAGTTTCACCTTCAAGGCTTACTTTTAGTAATCCGTGTTTTGCAAGGCCTTTCATTGCAGCGTCCCATTTCTTACCGCTTAGGTTTGCTTGTGTTTTAAGCGCGTCCAGGGCAAGTTGTCCGGCAGCTTTAGCAAGCTCTGCAACCGCTTTTTCATCTTCAGTAAGCTCAGGGCCTTTCTTCTCCGGGCGCATTTGCGGGAAGAACAATACTTCCTGTATGCTTGGGTTATTGGTAAGGAACATGATAAGCCTGTCCATACCTATGCCAAGACCCGATGTAGGTGGCATACCATATTCCAGCGCACGCAGGAAGTCAAAATCAATAAACTGGGCTGCTTCTACGTCGCCACGCTCACTAAGCTTTAGCTGGGCTTCAAAACGCTCACGCTGGTCTATAGGGTCGTTTAGCTCGCTATAAGCGTTAGCTATCTCCTTGCCACATACCATAAGCTCAAAACGCTCGGTAAGCTCAGGGTTTTCGCGGTGTTTTTTACACAGCGGGCTCATCTCAATAGGGTAGTCGGTAATGAACGTAGGCTGAATAAAGTTGCCTTCGCATTTCTCCCCGAATATTTCATCAATAAGCTTGCCTTTACCCATAGTTTCGTCTACCGCAATGCCCATGCCTCGTGCTGCTTCAAACAGTTCGGCTTCGGTTTTGCCTGTAATGTCAAATCCTGTGAATTGCTTAATAGCATCGGTCATGGTTACACGGGCGTACGGTGCTTTAAAGTTTACCTTATGCTCGCCAAAGGTAGCCTCGGTAGTACCGTTAACTGCAAGGGCACAGTGCTCCAACAGGTTTTCGGTAAACTCCATCATCCAGTTGTAGTCTTTGTAGGCTACATATATTTCCATAGCCGTAAACTCAGGGTTGTGGGTACGGTCCATACCCTCGTTACGGAAGTTTTTACTAAACTCGTACACACCGTCAAAACCACCTACAATAAGGCGTTTCAGGTACAGCTCGTTTGCAATACGCATATACAGCGGAATATCAAGCGAGTTGTGGTGTGTAATAAACGGCCTTGCGCTGGCTCCACCCGGAATAGATTGCAGGATAGGGGTTTCTACTTCAAAATAACCTTTGTCGTTAAAGAAGTTACGCATGGCGTTAAACAGCTTGGTACGCTTTACAAATACCTCTTTCACCTGTGGATTTACCACAAGGTCTACATAGCGCTGGCGGTAACGTAGCTCAGGGTCTGTAAAACCGTCAAACGTATTACCATCGGCATCCGTTTTAGGTAGCGGAAGCGGACGAAGGGTTTTGCTTAACAGTTTAAAATCGGTTACCCAAACTGATTTTTCACCTACCTGTGTGGTAAACAGTTTACCTTCTACGCCAATAAAGTCGCCCAGGTCAATCAGTTTTTTAAACAGGTCGTTATATTTAGCTTTGTCCTCTCCGGGGCAAATTTCGTCGCGGTTTACGTAGATTTGTATACGGCCTTCGCTGTCCTGAAGCTCTGCAAACGAGGCTTTACCCTGTATACGCATGCTCATTACACGGCCGGCAAGTACCACCTGTTTACCTTCAGAAAAATCTTCCTTAACCTGTTTACTTGTAGTATCTACCGGAAAAAGGTTTGCGGGATAGGGTTCAATGCCGAGGTTTCTCAGCGTGTCCAGTTTTTCTCTGCGGATGATTTCCTGTTCTGAAAGCTGCATGATATATTAAAATTAAAAGTGTTTTTAAGCCTGCAAAGATAATGAATGTTAATGAATAAGCAATTTGAAATTAACGCCTATACGGTATGGTGATTTTGTGCCAATATGTTCGTAAATTTGTAGTGTAAAACATTAGGCTGTATACCATGAACAGGAAAATATTTGTGCAGGATTTAGGTGAAAAGGATTATAAGGATACGTGGGAATACCAGGAACAGCTTTTCCAGAAAACACTTGATATAAAAATAGCCAACCGCAGGGAAGGAACCGAAACTGAAACGCCAAACCATTTCCTGTTTGTAGAGCATCCGCATGTATATACGCTGGGTAAAAGCGGTGATTTTAGTAACCTGCTTATCAATGAAAAACAGCTTGAAGAACGTGGTGCCACGTATTACAAAGTAAACAGGGGAGGGGATATTACCTACCACGGCCCCGGACAAATTGTAGGCTACCCTATACTCGACCTGGAAAACTTTTTTACCGATATACACAAATACCTGCGCCTGATGGAAGAAACCATGATTATGGTTTTAGCAGACTACGGTATTACCGGCACTCGCAGTGAAGGCGAAACCGGTGTGTGGCTGGACGTAGGTACGCCATTTGCCCGAAAAATATGTGCTATGGGTGTACGTGCTTCGCGCTGGGTAACCATGCACGGCTTTGCACTGAATGTAAATGCTAACCTGGGTTATTTTGATAACATTATTCCGTGCGGTATACGCGGCAAGGCGGTAACCTCTATGCATGCTGAACTGAATCGTGAGGTAGATGAGGCTGAAGTACGCGGAAAAATCCTGAAATATTTTGCGCAGCTTTTTGAAGCTGAAATGATGTTATCTGCGAATGCTGTTTCGGCTGAATAGTTGTTACAGCCCAAAATCCATCTCTAATTGCGATGGTAATAGCTGAAACGACATGCGGTGGTATTTTGTAGGTCCGTATTTCCGTATGGCTTCCCTGTGCTCTTTTGTGGGATAACCCTTGTTCTTTTTCCAGTTATACATGGGGTATTCTTCATGAATACGTTCCATATATTCGTCGCGGTACGTTTTGGCTAAAACCGATGCTGCGGCTATACTCAGGTATTTACCGTCTCCTTTAATAATGCAGCTGTGCGGTATATCTTCTACAGGCTTAAAACGATTACCATCTACTATAATGTATTCCGGCCTTGGGGTAAGCGCGGTTATGCATTGCTGCATGGCACGTATAGAGGCGTTTAGTATGTTTATCTCGTCTATGATTACAGGTTCCAGGTGCACAACATGGTAGCAAATCGCTTTTTTTTCTATAATAGGACGCAACCGTTTCCTCGTTTTTTCCGTAAGTAGTTTAGAGTCGTTCAGCTCGTCCATTTCAAAATCGTCGGGCAATATTACAGCAGCAGCAGTTACCGGTCCGGCAAGGCAGCCGCGGCCCGCTTCGTCTGTTCCTGTTTCAATCTGATATTCAGAATGTTTAAGTAAAAGCATTATAACGTTTTTGTTTAGGAATTGTAACGGAGCAAATATAATTGCCCGAAAGTTAAAATTTAAATTATTGAACTTTAATTTGTTATAATTGCTATTTTTGCTAATGTTTTTGCCGTCTTAACATTTTTTTTAAAGATATTTGCGGCGCTAAGAGGTTTACTATTATTAATTATTTATTAAAACTATCATGAGAAAAAATACGCTGAGGGTTGTCCTGGTGTTTGGTTTTGCGTGTTTTGGTGCCGTTGCTTACGGTCAGCGCATAAATCCTGCCAGGCAGGCAATTAACGACTCTCTTGCTAAGGTACTCTATAATCGTTCTGCTTTAGAAAAAGAAAAAGCAATACAAATGGCAGCCGAAAAAGGCTGGCCGCTAAAAATTGAAAAAGACGGAAGTTTTTCTGAACTTATGAGGGTGTTGCCTTCAGGCGATCCTTTTTATTATAAGACTGCAAATGTGGGGTCGGCTATAACTTCAAGGGCTAACCTGCTTTATGCAAGTGCTAATATGGGTTTTGATCTTGATGGTACCCTTATGCTTGCCGGTGTATGGGATCAGGATATGGCTCGTTCCACACACGTTACTTTTGGAGGTAGGCTTACAGTTAAAGATTCTGGTGCTTCTGATTACTCTGAACATAATACACACGTAAGCGGTACCATGATAGGTTCGGGTTCTGGTAATTCTCAAGCCAGAGGACTTGCTTATGGCGCTTCGATATGGGATTATAACTGGACGAGTGATATTGCTGAAATGAGTACTTCGGGTGCTTACCTTTGTGTTTCAAATCACTCTTACGGAATTGATGCTTCACAGCTAAATGGTTCTGTGTATATCTTTGGTAGGTATGATGGCGATGCTCATGATGTAGATCAGGTTACGTTTAATAATCCTTACTATCAGCCGGTAGTTGCTGCCGGTAATGACAGAAACAGTGGTATTAATCCTGATAAAGGAGGAAATGACCTGTTGTCTGGTATGGGGGTTGGTAAAAATGCTATTACTGTAGCAGCGATATATCAGGTAGATGATTATACAGGTCCTTCTTCAGTACAAATTGCAGGTTTTTCTAACTATGGCCCTACAGATGATATGCGTATTAAGCCAGATATTGCTTCTAAGGGTGTAAACGTACTTTCGTCATTAAGTACCAGTAATACTGCATATGGTACCCTGAGTGGTACTTCTATGGCTTCTCCTGGTATATCGGGTGTTATTATCTTATTGCAACAGCTATACTCTAATCTGCATCCTTCTGATGATATTGATATTGTAAACCTAATGCGTTCGGCGTCTGTAAGAGGTTTGCTTGCGCATACAGCTGATGAAGCAGGGCCAAATGATGGTCCTGACCACATGACTGGCTGGGGTCTTGTAAATGCTTACAAGGCGGCACTTGTTATTCAAAATGAAGGATTGACAACAGAGAAGTTTGAAGAGAACTCTCTGGCAAACGGAGATCAGTATGTTTTTGATGTAACTTCTGATGGTGTTAATCCTCTTGAGGTAACCATATCATGGACAGACAGGCCTGCTACAGCTAACAACAGCAGTAGTAATGTAGATGCTCTTCTTAATAATGCTACCGAACTTTTGGTTAACGACCTTGATGTAAGGGTGGAGAATCTTGAAACAGGTGAGGTTTATTATCCATGGAAACTAACGGGTACACTTACTAATCCTACAGTTACTACCGGAGATAATAAGGTGGATAACATTGAGAAAATTCAAATACCTAATGCCGGCGTAGGTAATTATACTGTAACTGTGTCGCACAAAGCGTCATTGTATAATTCAATAGCGCAAGATTATACTCTTATTGTTACAGGTATCGGTGGTACCCAGGGTGTAAAGGATTTTATGCAGAACAATGTTGCAGTATGGCCAAACCCTGCTGATAATGTGGTAAATGTATCGCTTGCTACTGGTGAATTTGGTGCTAATGCGTCAATGGCTATTTTTGATATACAAGGCCGTGAAGTACTGCGTAAGGCTATTAGTTCAAATGCTGCATCTGCGGATGTAAGTCAATTAACTACCGGCGTGTATTTTGTGAAAATATTTAGCGGAGGTAGTGAGTTTGTTAAAAAAATTATTGTTAAATAATTAAGACAAACGCAACCTTTTAGGATAACCTACATCTTATATATGTAACATGAGACGTCAGCACATTGTTGCTGACGTTTTTTTTAAAAATATATAAATATGAAGGTTATTGATGTAATAATGTTATGGATTTATTGCTTACATTAAAAAAAAACGTGTTTTTAATCAAGGAATATGCAATGTTAAAACTTTGTTATATAAAAATAAATTTTTAGCTTTGCAGCTTAACTAACTCAAATTTAATTTAAATATGAAATCA
Organism: Flavobacterium sp. RHBU_3; assembly: GCF_046613565.1. NCBI lineage: Bacteria > Pseudomonadati > Bacteroidota > Flavobacteriia > Flavobacteriales > Flavobacteriaceae > Flavobacterium > Flavobacterium sp. RHBU_3. The sequence goes on from NZ_JBKJHC010000011.1 coordinate 104,780, forward strand.
AAGTTTACTTGGATTTTTACGCTTTTAATGGCGTTTTGCATTCAGTTAACCTTTGCCCAGGAAAAAACCATTACGGGTACGGTTACTGACTCCCAGGGATTAGGGTTGCCAGGTGCAACTGTAATGATTGAGGGTAAAGCGCCAGGTGTTCAGACAGATCTTGATGGTAAGTACTCTATTAGTGCTGCCCCTGGACAAAAGCTGGTTTTCTCTTTTGTGGGTTTTACTACACAGGTTATTGCTGTAGGTAATTCTTCTACAATTGATGTGCAGCTTCAGGAAGGGCGCGAACTTGAAAACGTGGTTGTAGATAGCTACAGAACCATGTCAAGGCCTAAGAATGCTACTGCAGCTGCTACTGTAACCTCTAAGACTATTGAAGGCCGTCCGAACGCTTCGTTTGTACAAACACTTCAGGGTCAGGTGCCGGGTCTTAACATTGCTTCGGGTTCGGGTCAGCCGGGTTCAAACAATACTACGGTAATCCTTAGGGGTGCTGGTTCTATCAACGGTAACGTAGAGCCGTTATACGTAATAGACGGTGTGCCTCAAACAGGAGATAACTTCAGGAGTATTAACCCTGCGGATATTGAAAGTGCTACAGTACTTAAAGATGCCGGTGCAACTGCTATCTATGGTAACAGGGGTGCTAATGGTGTTATTGTTGTTAAAACCAAAAGGGGTTCTTACGAGTCTAAAATGTCTGTAAAATATACAGGTATTACAGGTTTCTCTGAAATGCAAAAGAACCACTACAGTAATATGAACAGCCAGCAACTACTTACTCTTCAGAGGGAGTATGGTGCAGGTTCTGGTGCTGGTGCCGGTGTTTATAATAGCACAGGTGTTCCTATGACAGACGCGCAGATTGCTGCGGCCCCGAACTATAACTGGAAGGATTATTTCTACAGGACGGGTGTTTCTCAAAACCACACGCTTAATATTTCTGCTGGTTCTAAAAATCTTTCATCGTTTACTTCAATTGCATTCCTTGATCAGGAAGGTATCCTTAAAGGTTCAGATCTTAAAAGGTTTAACTTTAGGAGTAACCTTGATGGTAAAAGTAATGATGGTAAATTTACCTTCGCTACTACATTTACGGCTAACTACTCGGTTTCTAATACTTTAACCAGTCTTGGTACTGGTGGTATTAACCAGAACTTTGTAATTGGACCTGTTATGGCTGTGCCTTATTTTACTCCTGGTAATTATACAAGCGGATATGATCTTGCTTTTAATAATCCAATATCACTTGAATTAACTCCGCTTTACCTTATGGATAAGCTTAGGTATTTCAGGAACCAGTCAGACGAGGTTAAGGCTATTGGTCAAATGAAAGCTAATTATAAGATTACAGATGACTTATCTATCGGTACACAATTTGGTATCGACTATGTAAGTACTGTAGGTCTTACATGGCAGGATCCTGAGAGCTTTAACTCTTATTATTTTAGTTCAGAAGATCAAACCGGTGGTTTCCAGACTGAGTCATACGCAAGAAACGTTTCTATGACCAGTACTACAAACTTAACATATACTAAGCGTTTTGGAGATCACACTATTGATTTCAGTGCGTTTACAGAATATCTTAAAGCACATTACAAGGCTTTCTCTGCTACACAGAATGGTCTTGACCCTACATTCTCTTATCCTGGTACAGGTAATGGTTATATAGCTTTCCAGTCGGATAACGTATATTATGTTCCTGAAGTAGGTTCATCTAAATATGAAGCAGGTTTATTCTCTTACTTTGGTTCTGCTGACTATGACTACAAAGACAAGTTTGGTCTTTCGGCTACTATTAGGAGGGATGCTTCTTACAGGTTTAGTGGAGATAACAGGTGGGGTACTTTCTACTCTATAGCCGGTCGTTGGAACATTGATAAGGAAGCTTTCATGCAAAACACAGTGTTTAACAGCCTTAAACTTCGTGGTTCATACGGTACTGCCGGTAACCAGGACGTAACAGGTTCTGGTCTGTACATTACTCAGTCACTTACTAAGTTTAACTACGGTATTACATCTGGTTATAATAATGGACAGGCATATACACTTGCTGACCTTGCTCAGCCAAACCTACAGTGGGAAACTATTGCTCAGCTTGACTTCGGTTTAGATTTTGAATTGTTCCACAACAGGCTTCGTGGTGTATTTGACGTGTATGAAAAAAGGACTAAAGACCTTTATCAGTCTATTCCAATTTCTGCTGTTAACGGTACTACAAGTCTTTATGGTAACTTTGGTTCACTATACAACAGGGGTGTTGAGCTTCAGTTAGGCTATGATGTAGTAAGTACTAATGATTTTGTATTTACACTTAACTTTAACGGTTCTTACAACAAGAACAAAGTTCTTGATCTTGTACCTGATAGTGGTGTAATTTGGGATGGTGAATCACTGTCTGCTATCAGAGAAGGTGGTCTTATCAGCGAATATTATGTAATTAAGTATGCCGGTGTTAACCCAGCTAACGGTAACCTTCTATTCTACGATAAAGATGGTAACCTTACTGAAAACCCTACGCAGTCTGACCGTCAGTGGACTAACAAATCAGCGCTTCCTAAATATCAGGGTAGTTTCGGATTTGATGTTAAGTACAAAGGTTTCTTTGCAAACGCAATGTTTACCTATGTACAGGATATTTACAGGTTTGACTGGGACTGGTCTAACCTTATGGATCCTACTGACGTTAGCCTGTTTAACAAATCTACAGAACTTAACAATTATTGGACACCAAGTAACCGTGAAACTAATGTACCTGGACTTTATGCTACCAACAAATCTTGGGATAGCTATTCAGACAGGTTCCTTGTCGATGCTTCTTACGTAAGGCTTCGTTATATTAGTGTAGGTTATAACTTCAGTAAAGAACTTCTTGCTAAAACTCCGTTTAGTTCAATCAGGGCTTACGGTCAGGCAGAGAACCTTTACACTTGGACAAAATGGAGAGGATATGATGCGGAAAGTAACCGTGGTGCAGACCAATCACAATACCCTACTCCAAAAATGTTCTCTTTAGGCCTTGAGGTTCAATTCTAAAAAAAAATGACTATGAGAAAAAATAAATTTTTATTAACAGCTTTAGCTACTTTAGGGCTTTTGGCATCATCGTGTGAAGATGCTTATAATATTACCCAGCCGGGTGAAGTTAATGACCCGGATGTTGTTTATACAAGTATTGATAATCTTGAATATGGTCTTAACGGTGTGTATGCCGTATTTAGTACAGCTTCTGAAATAGAGTTTACCTCTATTTTTACAGATGAAACTTCTATAGGTATACAAAACGGTGGACAAGGGCTTATCAGTGGTTTGTATAACTTTAACCTAAACTCTGGTTCAGATGCGCCACAGGCTATTTGGCAAAGTAACTACCTGCTAATTAACTTCGCTAACCGTCTTATGGTAGCTGCGGAGAAATTCAAGACTGACAACCCGTATTACTGGGAGGTTAATCCAGATGATACTCAGGATGTTCTTGATGAAAAACTTGATGTTACCTCTCGTTATGATAACGTAATTGCTCAGCTTTATGGTCTTAGGGCATATGCTTACATGGATCTTGTAAGTTGGTTCTCTACAGATCCTGCAGATGACAGTGCACTTGGTGTAATGCTGCTTGATTTTGTGCCTGCAGATGATTACAGTACTTTCTTACCAAGGGTTACTAATGGCGAAATCTATGCGCTTATCGATTCTGATATTCAAAAAGCATTAGATATTTATTCTACTTCTGCAAGTCCTATACTTACCAGTACGTACTATGTTTCTGAAGATTTCCTTTATGCTCTGAAACTTCGTGAACTTGTATACCGTAAAAAATATCAGGATGCAGTTACGCTGTTTGCTTCTAATGAAATACCTATGGGTACATCGCCTTATCCGCTACAAAATACCTTAGATGGTTATATTAGTCAATTAGGAGATGTTACTGCTGAAGAGTCGATATTTAAAATTGCTTGCGTAACTGGTGATTTCCAGGTGGGTAGCTATTGGAATTCAAGTAGTAGTACTGTAGATGGTGCTCCTTTCTTTGAAATAAGCCGATCGCTTTATAATGCTTATGGAAGTTCAGATATAAGGATGCAGCCTGATGCGATAATAGATTCTAGTTCGTTAATAATGAGTGCTGCTCAGCTTGCTATTGCCTCAAACGGTACTTATAGGAACAATGATATACTTGTTGTAAATAAATATCCTGGTAATGAAGCTCAGGGAGATCGTCTTTTAAATGACCTTAAGGTGTTTACAATAGGCGAACTTGTACTACTTAGGGCAGAAGCTTTGGCTGGTATAGGTAACCTTAACGGTACTGCTACTACTTCGGCTGCTTACTGGGTAAGGAGGCTTCGTAACTACCGTACTGGTATTAACACTGCAGTAACTTTTGCGGATCAGACTGATGCTTTCTCTGTTATTCAGGATGAAAGAAGGAAAGAACTTGCTTTCATGGGTATGCGTTACCTTGATATTAAACGTCTTGGTCCTGTTACTGGTAAAGGTGTAGATCGTTACAGCCTTGATTGTGCACCTTACGGTTCTTGTACGCTTAGTGCTACAGACTACAGGTTTACAATGCCTATTCCTAACACTGAGATTATTGCTAACCCTAGTATTCAAGGTCAACAAAACCCTGGTTATTAATATAAAAAGCTTATTATTATGAAACGTTATATTATAAAGTCTTTTTTGTTTGTATTAGGGGTTGTTTCCCTTTCAAGCTGTGAGTCTTTCGAAAATGACACTCTTTCTACAAGCTATGCTTATGCAGGCTTTAACGATGAAATGGCTAACCTTCCGGTTTTTGAGTCAGGTTCAGAAAACACTGTTTTAGTAGAAGTAGGTGTTACTAATAAAGTTAACTACGACCGTACTTTCACCATTGAGTTAGATGAAACACTTACTACTGCTACTCCAGACCAGTATACTATAGATCCGGTTATGGTTATACCTGCCGGTGAGTATGTAGGTACTCTTAAAATTGTAGGTAACTACAGTGCTCTTCCTGAGGTAGACAAGCGTTTGCTTTCTATCAACCTTGTGTCAGTTCAGGATGCAGATTCATACAATGATGAAATGCAAAATGTAGCTGTGTATATTTTTAGAGGTTGTATCATTACCGCCGAAGGCGACTATTCAGCTGTAGCGTCAGGTGGTGGAGCTACCAGTTCATTTACTCCTACCTTAACACGTGCTTCAGATGTTGTGGGTATTAACTCATTTACAACACTTTCACTTTGGGGTGACCTTGTGGCTGAGCTTGCTGGTTCTACTTATGCTGGCCAGTATCAATACCCTGGGCTAATCACTATTAACTGTGATGGTTCTGTTGATGTTGAAGGTACTAATTCTTCTTTGGATACAGGTTCTGGCTCTGGTACTTATGATTTTGATTCTGGTGTTATAACTATTACTTTTGATAATAAGTTATTCACATCTTCATTTGATACTACAACAGTATTTACTCCTGCAGAGTAATCTTTGTTGATATTATAAAATTAAAGGCTGCCCATTGGGCAGCCTTTTTCATATTATATAAATAGCTTAATTTTATATTAAAAAAGTATCTTTGCCGTTATATTCTCCATATACCTGATATATGTTTAAAAAACAGCTTTGGCTTTTACTTTTACTGTTTCCGTTTGTTGTGTTTGCTCAGCAGGGTAAATCGCGGAAAACAAATATGAATATAAAACGCGATACTTCGGCAGATAAAAAAGCTCCCGGTGAAAAAGGCGAGCCTAATGCTGCTGATACTATAGCTACTGTAGATATGTACAAGATAATTTCGCTGGAACGCGATACTACTCTTGTAGATACTGCCTTAACCATAGATAAAGAATATACCACCAATTATCTTCGTAAAGATAACTTTGGTTTATTGCCATTGGCTAATGATGGTCAAACGTATAACACACTTGATTATGGCTTAACCAGGTTTGATCCTTTTCCGGGCTTCGGGTTTAAGGCAAAACATTATGCATATGCCAATGCTGAAGATATATCGTATTACAACGTGCCTACACCGTATACCGATCTTATGTACAGATCTACACAATCGCAGGGGCAAATACTCGATGCACTCTTTGCGGTAAATACATCGGATAAGCTGAACCTTTTTGTGGGGTATAAGGGGCTTCGTTCGATAGGTAAGTATATTAATTCTATTTCCAGTAATGGTATATTTAGGATAGGAGGAAGCTATAATACTGAGGGAAATCGTTATGTTTTAAAATTCCATTTTACAGGACAGGATTTTTCTAATGAGGAAAATGGAGGTATAGTAGAAACAGATATTTTTGAAGGCGGCGACCAAACATCATCTGAGCGCGAACGCCTGGAGGTGTATTTTGACGATGCAAGTACCATGCTAAAAGGTAAGCGTTATTTTATAGATCACGAGTTCCGTTTAAGTAAGAGCAATCCGAACAGTATAGTACTGCACCACCGTTTTAATTATGAAGATAAATTCTTCCAGTTTAAGCAAACCACATTAAGTGATAGGTATGGGGACGCTTATACTACGTCTATAAATAATAGAACCAAGTACAACCGTATGTATAATATGGTGGGCGCTGCTTACTCTAATAAGACTATTGGTGATATTGAGTTTTACGTTGAAGACTATACCTATAACTATTTTTATAACTCAATCATTCTTGAGAATGACTTTTCGGTAGCTGTACCAAACGCTATTAGCGATCGTATAGATACTTATGGCGCAAAGTATACTTACTACAAGAACAAGCTTAAAGTTACAGCCTTGGTTTCAAACAGTATTACAAATCAATCTTTGGCAAATATTGATGTACAGGCACTGTACAAATTTGATGACAAAAACCAGGTTTCGGCACGCTACCAGAACATGAATAAGCTGCCGGACTTAAATTATCAACTGTACCAAAGCGATTATAAAGAATACAATTGGAGTAATAGTTTTAATAACGAGAAAATAAACAGTTTTGAGTTTGAGGCCAAAACCAAATGGCTTGATGCTTCACTGCAATACTCTATACTAAAAGACCATTTGTATTTTGCCAATACCTTTGAAAGTGATGATACTGCCAACTATTTTGATACCCTATACGTTAAACCCGTGCAGTATGATAAAACCATCAACTATCTTTCGCTAAAAGCGCATAAGGATTTCAGGGTTTGGAAGTTGGGTTTAGACAATACTGTGCTGTATCAAAATGTGCAGCAAAGCAACAATGTGCTTAATGTACCGGCGTTTGTAACCTGTAATACGCTTTATTATACCGATAAGTGGTTTAAAAAAGCATTGCAAATACAAACAGGTGTTACGTTCCAGTATTTTACTAAGTATTATGCTAACGACTATAATCCTATCATTGGAGAGTTTTATTCTCAGGATAAGCGTAAAATAGGTAGTTTCCCGTTGTTTGATTTTTTCATTAACGCAAAAATCCAGGAATTTAGGGTTTTCCTTAGGGCAGAACATTTTAATTCCTCTTTTAGCAATCCTACATTCTATTCCGCGCCTAATTATCCTTATCGCGACTTTACAGTGCGCTTCGGCGTTATCTGGGATTTCTTCTCATAAGGCTGTAGTTGCAGTTATTTAACGAATTGCATTATCTTTGTGCTATATATAACCGATATGAAATACGCTGAAAATATATTACAAACCATAGGCAACACACCTTTGGTAAAATTAAATAAGCTTACTAAGGATATAGATGCCCTTGTGTTGGCCAAAGTAGAGACTTTTAATCCCGGTAATTCGGTAAAAGACCGTATGGCCGTTAAAATGATAGAAGATGCCGAAGCCGATGGGCGCCTAAAACCCGGCGGAACTATTATAGAAGGTACTTCGGGTAATACCGGTATGGGGCTTGCGCTGGGTGCTATAGTAAAAGGCTATAAACTTATTTGTGTAATATCAGACAAGCAGAGTAAGGAGAAGATGGACATACTGCGTGCAGTAGGCGCCCGTGTGGTGGTTTGTCCTACCGATGTAGAACCTACCGATCCCCGTTCGTATTATTCCGTTTCAAAACGCCTTGCCGAAGAAACACCTAACTCATGGTACGTTAACCAATACGATAACCTGAGCAATACCGCAGCACACTATGAACAAACCGGTCCTGAAATCTGGGAACAGACCGAAGGTAAGGTTACCCACTTTGTGGTAGGTGTAGGTACCGGAGGGACGATTTCGGGAGTGGCTAAATACTTAAAAGAACACAACCCGAATGTAAAAATCTGGGGAGTTGATACCTACGGCTCAGTGTTTAAGAAATATCATGAAACCGGTATTTTTGATGAAAACGAAATATACTCTTACGTTACCGAAGGTATTGGCGAAGACATCCTGCCTAAAAACGTAGATTTTTCGCTTATAGATGGCTTTACAAAAGTAACTGACAAGGATGCTGCAGTATATACGCGTAAGCTTGCGCTTGAAGAGGGAATTTTTGTGGGTAACTCTGCCGGCGCAGCTATTAAAGGCGTATTGCAGTTAAAAGAGCATTTTAAACCCGAAGATGTTGTTGTGGTACTGTTCCATGACAGTGGCAGCCGTTATGTGGGCAAAATGTTTAATGACGACTGGATGCGCGAACGCGGTTACCTTGATGATGAGATAACCAAGGCTGAAGACCTTATAAAAGACCATTCGGATAAGCCGCTTATAACTGTGCGCACAGAGGAGCTGGTAAGCCATGCTATAGACCGCCTGCGCAAATACAAAATATCGCAGATACCGGTGGTAGATGTAGATGGTTTTGTGGGCTCAGTAGACGAAACCGACCTGTTCCGTAGTTATATAGAAGACAAGGATATTGCAGATAAACCTATTAAGGATGTTATGGGCAAACCTTACCCAATAGTTAAATCGGGTACATCAGTAGATGAAATTTCTAAACTGTTCAACAAAGACAACCAGGCAGTTTTGGTAGAACTTGAAGAGGGCAGGTACCACATCATTACCAAGCACGACATCATTAGTTCAATAAAATAAATTATCTTTGAAAGAGCCTTCGGGCTCTTTTAATTTTTTCTGTATTTATGACATTTACAGCAATCGATTTTGAAACCGCTACAGGCTATGGGCACAGTGCCTGCGCTGTGGGTATTATTACGGTAGAGGATAGCGTTATTACCGAAGAATACCACACGCTTATACAACCGCCCGATAATGAATATTGGTCGCGTAATATAATGGTGCATGGCATAAAGCCATACGATACCCTAAATGTGCCCACGTTTGATGTGCTGTTTCCGGAGATACAGAAAAGGCTTTTCGGGCGTAAAATCGTTGCCCATAACGAAAGTTTCGACCGTAGCGTACTGTCTAAAACCATGGCGTATTACGGTTTGTATTACGATGAACTTGAAATAGCCGATCGATGGGAGTGTACCGTAAAAATTTACCGCGCCAAAGGTTACCCTAAGGCCAACCTTAAATACTGTGCCGACCGCAACGGTATAGCCCTTAACCACCACGAAGCCCTGAGCGATGCCCGTGCCTGCGCAAAGCTATACCTGCTGCACGACAACCAGGTGAAAATGAAGATTTAATTTTTTGTTGGATTATTGGAGCTTTAGATTTGTTAGATTTTTAGAAGCTAAACAGTTTTCTAATATTATAAAATCCAACAAATCTAACGTTCTAAGAAATCTAATAATCCAATTGTCCTGCAATCTATTCTCCCTTTTATTCGTTATCTTTGGAGTAAAGTTGTTTGTAATGAATTTCAGGAAAATAAGTTTCGTGCTGGTACTGCTGTTGTCATTTGGGGCTAAGGCCTCTATGATACTGGTGCCAATGGACGAAACCTCTCAAAAAAACCACCTTAAAGCCTACGGTATTACCTACTGGGTGCTTTCTAAAAACTATAAAGCCAACTGGCTGCTGAACTATCGCGGTGGGTCTTTCTTGCTGCCTGACGCATCTGAAATCCGTAAGGAGTGCCAGATACGCGGCGTGAGCTTTGAAGTGCTTAGCGACGGCCAAGCCAACAGTATACTTGATGAAATAAGCAGCCCGTCGCAAAATATGGAGAATGTGCTGCTGGAAAAAGCACCTAAAGTGGCAGTGTATACCCCCCCCGGTAAGCAACCGTGGGATGACGCTGTAACACTTGTGCTTACCTATGCCGAAATTCCGTTTACACCTATATATGATGAGGAAGTGCTTACTGATGGCTTGCTGCTGTATGACTGGCTGCACCTGCACCACGAAGATTTTACAGGGCAATACGGTAAGTTCTTTGGCGCGTACCGCAATGCACCGTGGTACATAGAACAGAAACAGGAAGCCGAAAAACTGGCGGCCAAGTTAGGTTACAGTAAGGTTTCGCAGGAGAAGCTGGCTGTCGCCAAGAAAATACGTGATTTTGTAATTGGCGGGGGCTTTATGTTTGCCATGTGTTCGGCTACAGATAGTTTTGATATTGCGCTTTCGGCTGAAGGTGTGGATATTTGCGAGCCAATGTTTGACGGCGACCCAAGTGAGGCTAATTACCAGTCGCGCATCGATTACAACAGTACTTTTGCGTTTAAGGATTTTGTGCTGGAACGTAATCCTGTGGTATATGAGTTTTCGGATATTGATACCACTACTAAACGTAATATTCTACCGGATAACGATTATTTCACCCTTATGGAGTATTCGGCCAAGTGGGATCCGATTCCAAGCATGCTGTGCCAAAACCATACCCAGTTAGTAAAGGGCTTTATGGGGCAAACCACAGCTTTTGCGGGCGACCTAGTAAAGTCTAATATTCTTGTTATGGGCGAATGCAAGCAGAATGGCGAGGCACGCTATATACACGGTACTAAGGGCAAAGGTATGTTTACCTTTTTTGGCGGACACGACCCTGAAGATTATCAGCACAGGGTAGGGGATGCCCCTACGGTGCTCGACCTGCACCCTAATTCACCGGGCTATAGGCTTATCCTTAACAATGTTTTGTTTCCTGCTGCCAAGAAGAAAAAGCTTAAAACATAAGATTTATTTATAGATATAGAAAAAGCCCGCTTAGGGCTTTTTTTTGTGTCTGTATTTTAGTAATTACTGAGATTTGCTGTGCTTTTAATGGATTAAAAACTTTGCGCTTAGCGTCTTTGCGTGATAACTTCTGCATCTAGAGAATAACTTTGTTGATAGTATTCTCCGTGAAAAACGTTGTGAAATATATAGTTGAATCATTTCTATTGGTCATAATTATTCTATATAACACACCCCTAACCCCTCTCAAGAGGGGAACACTCAGATGTGCTTACTCAGGCCTTTAAACATAGTAGTTTTTTATCAGCAGGAGTGAGGCTATTCCCCTCTTGAGAGGGGTTAGGGGTGTGTCTTTTAACTTATGATATTTTATAGATTGACTATCGTTACTCAGAATATAAAACAATAAAAAAGGCTGCAAAACTGCAGCCTTTATATCGAATAACCGAATGAAAATTACTTAGCGATGTTCACCGCCCTTGTTTCACGGATTACGGTAATTTTTACCTGACCCGGATACGTCATTTCAGTTTGTATTTTATGTGATATTTCAAACGAAAGGTTAGCCGCCATATCGTCGGTTACTTTTTCGCTTTCTACAATTACACGAAGCTCACGGCCTGCCTGTATCGCATAAGCGCTCTTTACACCCTGGAAACCGTAAGCGATATCCTCAAGGTCTTTAAGACGCTGTATGTACGAGTCAAGCACCTGCCTGCGTGCACCCGGCCTTGCTCCGCTAATAGCGTCACAAACCTGGATTATTGGAGACAGCATCGACTTCATTTCTATTTCGTCGTGGTGGGCACCAATGGCGTTGCACACCTCTTCTTTTTCACCGTATTTCTCAGCCCACTGCATACCCAGTAGTGCGTGCGGAAGGTCGCTTTCAGTATCTGGCACCTTACCTATATCGTGTAGTAGACCTGCACGTTTAGCAAGCTTCACGTTAAGGCCCAGTTCAGCAGCCATAATACCACAAAGCTTGGCTACCTCGCGGCTGTGCTGTAACAGGTTTTGTCCGTAAGACGAACGGTATTTCATACGGCCCACAATCTTGATAAGTTCCGGGTGAAGCCCGTGGATACCAAGGTCTATAACGGTACGTTTACCTACTTCTATAATTTCGTCCTCAATCTGCTTGGCGGTTTTGGCTACAACTTCTTCAATACGTGCAGGGTGAATACGTCCGTCTGTTACAAGCTTGTGTAATGAAAGACGGGCAATTTCCCTCCTTACAGGGTCAAAGCACGAAAGGATGATAGCTTCAGGGGTATCGTCTACAATGATTTCTACACCTGTAGCAGCTTCAAGCGCACGGATGTTACGACCTTCACGGCCAATGATACGTCCTTTAACGTCATCAGACTCTATGTTGAATACCGATACACAGTTTTCTACTGCTTCTTCAGTACCTACACGCTGAATGGTGTTAATAATGATTTTTTTAGCCTCCTGCTGTGCAGTAAGCTTAGCTTCTTCAATAGTGTCTTGTATGTGGCTCATAGCACTGCTCTTGGCTTCCGCTTTAAGGCTTTCTACAAGTTGGTTTTTAGCTTCATCAGCCGATAGGCCCGAAATTACTTCAAGCTGCTCTACCTGGCTTTTGTGCAGGCGGTCTATTTCTGCCTGTTTTTTATCAAGGTGTTCCAGGCGGTTGTTATAGTCGGCAACTTTGTGCTCCAGATCGTCAGTAAGCTTTTTGTTTTTAGCAAGCTCATTGCTCACCTGCGATTCTTTATCGCGGGTACGCTTTTCTGCTTCAGCTATCTTTTTGTCTTTACCCAGTATTACCTGTTCGTGCTCGGCTTTCAGTTCCAGGAACTTTTCTTTAGCCTGTAGCAACTTGTCTTTTTTAATAGTTTCCCCTTGGTTAGTAGCATCTTTTACAATGATAGATGCTTCTTTTTTTGCCTCTGCAAGAATACCGGTAGCGCTGTTCTTTTCAAAGTATTTAGCTATACCAAATCCTGCGCCCAGGCCTACAATCGCGATAATTATCAATAATAGAATCTCCATATGTTGGTTTTATGTATGTATATAAAAAAGCCTGCATCAGGATGAATTGTATAAACTCGAAAAGACAAGTTTTGAGCTAACCCGCTGTTCAGGGATCTGCGACAAAGGCAGCATGCCATAGAAGCGGCGATTCGCCCATTTTAAAGAATTGGCGTTGAGTTTATCAAATATTTACTAATGCAGGCAGTTTTGTTTGCTATGTAAAGAACGTGTCTTAAGCTATATTTTTAGAGGAGTTTTCCCAGTAGTTCATCCATAAGCTTCAGCCTTTCGGTGGCGTCGTCTATTTCCGCAGAACGGTCTATAACACGTTGTTCTGCCATTGCTGCAAACTGCAGCGCACACATGGCCAGTACATCTTGTTTATCCCTTACAGCATAGTTTTCCTCAAACTGTTTTATCATGGCATCGATTTTTTTAGAGGCGCTCCTAAGGCCTTCCTCCTGCGATGGGTCTACCGTAAGTGGGTATACCCTGTCTGCTATCGATATTTTTATCTTCAGTTTATCGTCCATGACGTTTATCAGTCTGAAAGTTGGGCTATGCAGTAATCAATCTCGCGGATCAATGAATTTATTTTGAGTTTTGTCTCTCTTTTACTCTCATCACTGCCCAGTAACGAATTGGCCATCCTTAACGACTCATTTTGCTGTTTCAGCTCAGAAATTTCGTCTTGTTGTTTGCCTATATACGCTGCTGCATCGGCTGCCGAACGCTGTAGTTCGCTATTAATAGCCTGTAGCTGCAACATTTTTTGTTGTAGCCTTTCGAGTTTATTTTCCAGTAATTCAACTATTTTGGATAATTCACTCATGCCGCAGATATTTCATTACATCTTTTACAAAGTTAATATTACTTTAATTACAAACAATAGGTTTGCGTAAAAAACCACTTTTTTTTCATTTCCCTGTGTTATTTTAGTGGCGGGTTAGTTGTAAGATTAACTAATTTTGAGTAAAATTTTCTCCCCGATTTTTTATTTTAGCCGTATGAGATTCTATATAGCCTTACTTTTTATTTTCAGTTTAAGCGTTTCTGCGCAAAATCCTTATCCGCAGGATTACTTTCATGCGCCTATGAATATACCCCTGCACACCTCGGGTACCTTTGGAGAGCTCCGGGCTAACCACTTTCATGCGGGGCTGGATTATCGTACCAACCAGAAAACAGGCTATCCGGTTTTTGCCTCGGCAGAGGGGTATGTTTCGCGTATCAAGGTTTCTTCATACGGTTACGGAACTGCAATTTATATAGACCACCCCAACGGCTACACTACTTTATACGGGCACTTGCTGAAATACGCACCCAAGATAGAGGAGTACGTTAGGAAAAAACAATACGAGAAAAAATCTTTTGAAATAGAACTGTTTCCTAAACAGGGCGAAATAACCGTTGCCCAGGGAGAAACCATTGCCTATTCGGGTAATACGGGTGGTTCGGGCGGGCCGCACCTGCATTTTGAAATACGTGACACCAAGACCGAAATGATTATCAACCCGCTGCTTTTCGGGCTTGATAAAAAAATGAAAGACACCAAGCCACCTGTTGTATACGGGGTATTGGTATATCCGCTTAGCGAAAATGCTGTAGCAGACGGTTCGCGTTCGCCGCTTTTGGTAAATATAAAACAACTTGCCGACGGTACTTATCTTGCCGATAAGATACATGCTAAAGGGAAAATAGGTTTTGCAGTAAATGCCACAGATAAGTCAACAGGCAGTACGCCCAATAATGGTATCTATAAAGCCGAATTGTTCTTTAACGGCAGTCCGCATTTCAGTTGCGAGTTTAACACCTTTGCGTTTAACGAATCGCGTTATGTAAATAATTATATCGACTACGAACGCTATTACAATACCGGGCAACGTTTCCAGAGGTTGTTTGTACAAACGCCTTACCCGCTTTCGTTACTGAAACATAATCAGAGTAACGGGCAGTTTGAGGTGGTGCAGGATTCTACCATGCAAAACTACCGTATTGTTATAAGTGATTATCATGGGAACAAAACTGTAGTAAACGGCAGTATACAGTATAGTGCAGATCCGGCTACAACCGGCGAGCCAAAACATATAACTCCTTATAAAGTAAAAGCAGGTAGCGACAATAATTATACTAAAGGTGGCGTTTCGGTATTTGTGCCGGCCAATGCCTTTTATGAAGATTTCTACCTGGACTTTGATGTTAAGGACTCTATATTGTACCTGCATCACCCCACAGTACCTGTACACAGCTATGTGCAGATATCGTATGATGTAAGCGGCATGAGTAAAGAAGAACTGGCTAAAACCTTTATAGCGGGTACGGCGGGTAAAAAACTGCATTACAACGAAAGTGTGATGGAAGACGGCCGCCTTACTGCTAAGGTAAAAACGCTGGGGCAGTTTAAGCTGATGAAGGATGTAACACCGCCACGTATATACGGTGCTACCTTTAAAGAAGGGGATAACCTGAGTAAGCGCGATACCCTGGGAGTAAAAATCAGTGACGACCTTTCGGGTATAGGTACTTATGATGCCTTTATAAATGGCAAGTGGGCACTTTTGCATTATGATTATAAAACACGCAACCTGACCTATTTTTTCAGTGATGCGATTACTGATGACGGCAAAAACGAATTAAAAATTGTAGTAACCGATAATGTAGGAAATTCTACTACCTTTGAAACGTATTTTTACAGAACACAAAACACAAACCCTGTTGAGAACAATAAATAAGCTCATAACGCTCACATTACTACTGCTTTCCTGTGCCGCTTTTGCACAAAAAAAACCTATAATTTACGGACTTGCCATTGATAGCGACCAGAATCCTTTACAGGGTGTTACAGTGTATTATGATGGCCCGGAGGGAAGAAAACAGACAGTAAGCGACCGTACCGGTTTCTATAAACTGGAGCTTCCGGTTAATACTAAGGTGGTGGTTTGGTTCAGCCATCCCAGCTATAAAGGTGAACTTTATGTAGAGACTGATGCCATGCCTGCGGGTTCCAGCTGGCAGTTTAATTTTACTACTGGTACACAATTAAAGGAGGTAGAGATTATAGTAGATGAAGATGGTCACCGAAAAAAAGAAGGAATTATACAGGTCAAGTATCAGGATATAGCCAATGTCCCTTCGCTTACCGGCGGGATTGAAAGTATAGTGAAACTTCAAATGGGGGTTGCAAGTAGTACCGAATTAAGTAGCCAGTATTCTGTACGCGGTGGTAACTACGATGAAAACCTTGTGTATGTAAACGATGTGGAAATATACCGTCCGTTCCTGGTTCGTTCGGGCCAGCAGGAGGGTTTGAGCTTTGCTAATACTTCTATGGTAGAAAGCCTGGAGTTTTCGGCAGGTGGTTTCCAGTCGCGTTTTGGTGATAAAATGTCGTCTGTGCTTAATATAAAGTACCGCGACCCAAAAGCATTTGGTGCGGCGCTCGAAGCCAGCTTCTTGGGCGCAAGCCTAATGTTAGAAAATGCTTCAAAAAACAAGAAATGGAGCTATATGGTAGGCGGGCGTTACCGAAACAATAGCCTTTTAGTAAACAGCCAGCAGACCGAAACCCGCTATAAACCCATCTTTGCCGACGTACAGGCTGTGGTAAACTATAGGTATAGCGAAAAGCTAACTTATGGCTTTATTGGTAATATTTCTCAAAACAATTACGATTACCAGCCGCTTTTCAGACAAACGAATTTTGGTACCATATCAGATCCTATAGCGTTGCAAATTGTTTACGACGGGCAGGAAAAAGACCGATACACTACCATGTTTGGTGCTTTTACAGCCGATTATGTGGTTAGCCCGAATTTTAAAATTAAAGGAATAGCATCGGCTTATCATACGCAGGAGCAGGAGCATTTTGATATACTGGCGCAGTATGCCCTGGGCGATGTAGATACTAATATAGGTAGCGAAACCTTTGGCGATATACAATTTGCCCGTGCGGTTGGCTCGCAGCTGAACCACGGCCGTAACGACCTTGATGCGCTTATAGCCAATGCCGAAGTAAAGGGCTACCACAGCATTAAGAATAATAATATAGAGTGGGGTGCTAAGTATACACGCGAAGACTTCCGCGACCGGCTGGTAGAGTGGGAGGTTATAGACTCGGCTGGGTTTTCTATACGCCCGCCGGTTATAGACTATGTGCCAAACGACCAGCCTTACAATCCGTATACAGGCGAACTGGTGCCGTACCAAAATGTACGTGCCACTAATTTTGTAGTGATAAACCGCCTTTCGGGCTACGGGCAGTGGACCAGGGATTTTGATATAGGCAATTCAGAACTGTTTGTAAATGCCGGTGTACGTGTGCATCAGTGGCAGGTAGACGGTGCCAGCGAACCGGGTAAAAGCCAGGTAGTGGTAAGTCCGCGTGCGCAGTTGTCGTTAAAGCCGGGTTTTAACCGTAATATGCTTTTCCGCCTTTCGGGTGGGCGCTACAGCCAGCCACCGTTTTACAGGGAACTGCGCGACTCTATGGGGGTAGTGCGGCCTAACGTAAAAGCGCAGAACTCCTACCATATAGTACTGGGTAATGATTACAGTTTTAAAATGAAGGGCAGGCCTTACAGGTTTATTACCGAGGCTTATTATAAAAGCATGGACAATATAAATACGTACACGCTGGAAAACGTACGTATACGTTACCGTGCCAATAACGATGCCGTGGCGTATGCTTACGGACTCGATGCCCGCCTTAACGGTGAGCTTGTGCCGGGTACGGAATCTTGGATTACCGTTGGCTACATGAAAACGGAGGAAAACTACCGGGGTAAAGGCTACATACCCCGCCCTACAGACCAAAGGCTGAAGTTTGCCGTACTGTTCCAGGATTATGTGCCAAACATACCTAATATACGTGTGTACCTTAATATGATGTACAATACCGGGCTGCCGGGTGGTTCGCCATCGTATGCCGATGTGTACAAGTACCAGTCAAGGCTTAACGATTACCGCAGGGTAGATGCCGGTTTCTCGTATGTGTTTGTAGATAATAAGATAAAGGCCAAACCGGGTAGCTTTGCTGCTAAAATGAAGGAGCTGGCTATAGGTCTTGAGATATTTAACCTGTTTAATAACCAGAATGCTATAACCAATACCTGGGTAAGGGATGTGTATACTAAGAGTTCGTATGCCATACCAAACTACCTTACCAGTCGTGTGTTCAGCCTTAAGCTGATAGCTAAAATATAGTTTTACGGCTTTTTTTAGTATTTTTGGGATATATCCTTATGTTTATGAAGAACGTTTCCGTTATAACTGCAGCCTTAGCTATACTGGCTTTGGCGGGGTGTAAAAATGACAACCCTAAACCCAAGGTAATATACAGGGACAAACCGGCTGCAGTCCAGCCAAAGAAAATAGATTCATCTCAGATTAAAGTGGCCGACCTTCCGGTGCTTATGGAGGGAACTAAGTACCTTATACACCCGGTGGGTGATTTGCGTATCTATGAAACCGATCGTGATGCCGGAGACAGCAGGGTGGCGGTGAGCTATGCCATATCAAATTACAGTAGGTATGAAATAACGGGTTATTTTGCCAATCTTAAATTTCAGCATGCCGATTCTACAGCACTGCGCCCACTTACCGATAAAAAGGTGCAGATACAAACGGTAACGTATCTTAATACGGTGGCAGAGCGTACCAGGAAGCAGATATTAGTGTATTCGCTTATGGATGGTGATACTAACCAGGATGGTAAAGTAGATAGTAATGATATTAAGGCTTTTTATATAAGTAATATAAACGGTACCGGTTTTAAAAAGCTGAGCGGGGAAACCCAGGAGCTGGTAGACTGGAATGTAATAGAAGCACAAAACAGGGTGTATTTCCGTACGCTGGAAGATATAAATAAAAATGGTGCCTTCGATAAGGATGATGCCATGCATTACCACTATGTAGATCTGCTTTCGGCAGGGTGGGAAGTTAAAGATTATGAGCCGGTACAATAACCGGCTTCTTTTATGAATAGGGGTGAAGGTGATTTTTTTTGTTTCCTACAACGTTATTGTTTTTAATTTGTAAGAAAAAACTTTATTTTAAGATAGTTTAGGAGGTGTTTTCTTACTATAAAATGATTAGGTAAGATAAATTTCACTAAAACGTCATAGTGATACAATAAATCAGTACGATTTATGTTATTTATATGCAATTTAAATTAAATCGAATAATTCATTAACAGATAATGGTTTTATTTTGCTAAAATTGGAATTTGCATAAGAAAAAGATAGCTCTTGAAGCAATGGAAACAGGGGTAATTGAGAATAAATTATTGTTAAGAATGGATAAAAAAAATTAATTTGTTTTTTTTTACCACCTAATCGTATAAATTTGCCAATCTTATGCAAAATAATATTTAACAAATAAGAACTATTATTAAAAAATCAGAAAACTAAATTTTTAAAAAAATGGCAAACGCATCTGTTCAAAAGGTTGAAACAAAAGGGAGTTCAAATGGGTCTAATATTTTCTCGGGACTGGCAATTTTTGCTTGTGTCGCTATAGGTGCCCTAATATGGTATTTTGTTATGGGTAACCCTTCTAACTTTGAAGGAGGAACTACAGAAGGTCACCCTAAAGGATTCCTTGGTACAGTTTACAAAGGTGGTCCTATCGTAGCGGTTCTTCTTGGACTTCTTCTTAACGCCCTTGTATTCTCTATTGAAAGGTTTATCGTAATTTCTAAAGCTGCTGGTAAAGGTAACGTACAGGCTTTCGTAGCTAAAGTACAGGCTCAGATCAAAGCTGGTAACATTACTGAAGCTATGGCTGAGTGTGATAAGCAACAAGGTACTGTGGCTAACGTAGTTAAAGCAGGTCTTCTTAAATATGAAGAAGTAAAACGTGAAGGTTTTGACAGCGAAAGGGCAGAAGCTGCTATTCAGCAGGAAATTGAAGAGGCTACTTCACTTGAAATGCCAATGCTTGAGAAAAACCTTGTAATCCTTTCTACTCTTGTATCTATCGGTACTCTAATGGGTCTTCTTGGTACAGTATCGGGTATGATTAAGGCGTTCTCTGCGATGGGTGCAGGTTCTACTCCAGACTCAGCTCAGCTTGCAGTAGGTATCTCTGAAGCACTTATTAACACTGCTACAGGTATCGGTACTTCTACTATATCGATCATTGCTTACAACATCTTTACAACTAAGATCGATAAACTTACTTACTCTATTGATGAGGCCGGTTTCACAATCACTCAAACCTACAGAAGGTTTAGGGCTCGTGCTAACAACGCATAATCATCTAAGAGTTAAAGTATTTCATTAAACCGGGCATTTTCATTACCTTTAGGGGTAGCCCGTAGCTAAAAACATAATTAATGTCTAAAGTAAAAATATCAAGAAAAAGCACCAGGATAGACATGACCGCGATGTGCGACGTGGCGTTCCTACTGCTGTCATTCTTCGTAATGACGGCTACGGCAAAACAGCCTGAGCCAAAAGCAGTAGATGCTCCTGCTTCTACTGTACAGGATAAGCTTCCTGAAGATGGTGTTGGTGTTATTACCGTAGGTGATGATGAAGTATACTTCACTATTCCGCGCGACTTAAGGGAGGCTACCTTTAAGCGTGTAGCGCAGGAAAAGGGTATGAAGATTACTGATAAGGAAGTTGAAGCCTTTGTACGTACGGATGGTTTTGGTATGCCGCTTAATAAAATTCAGGGCTGGCTTGCACTGCCTATGGCAGACAGGACTAAAGAAGGTGTACAGGAAGGTATTCCTTACAAGGATAGTCTTGACGACCAACTTAGCGTTTGGGTTAAGCAGGCTCGTGAAGCTAATAGGGAGGTGTATGGAGCCAAATATGATGCAGGAGAAATCGATGCAAAAGAGTTTGGACAAAAAGGTGATTTAGCTATTGCTATTAAAGCTGATGCTAAAGAGAGCTACCCAACCGTAAAACGTGTGATTGACATCCTGCAGAAACAAAAGAAGAACAAGTTCTTCCTTGTAACAGGATTACGTAACAAAGATTTTTAATTCCATTTAAAACATTTAAGAGAAATGGCTGAATTAAATACCGGCGGCGGCGGCGGCGACGGCAAGAAAGTAAGAAGTAAGAAAAGCAACCCTGGGGTTGACCTTACTGCGATGGTGGACCTTGCGTTCCTATTGATTACCTTCTTCATGCTTACCACTACGCTGTCTAAACCGCAGAGTATGCCACTTGTAATGCCTGATAAGGATAACGTAGAAAAGCCAAAACCTGAGGATATCATGAAAATCCCTGAGAAAAGGATGATGACCATTCTTATAGGTAAGGATAGCAGGATACTATGGTATATGGGTAAATTTGAAACCCCTATACTTCCTCCTACTGAGGCTAAGTTTGGTAAAAACGGTATCAGGAAAGATATTTTAAGTAATATTGCTGTGGCAAAAAAATACGCTAAGACCCCTGATGAAGGACTTATAGTAAACATTAAGGCGAGTGATGTGGCCAGCTATAAAAACCTGGTAGACATCCTTGATGAAATGGCAATAAACATGAAAGCAGGAATACAGCTATATGCCATAGGAGATATTACTCCTGCTGAAATAGACCTATTAACAAAATCAGGATTATTGTAATCCGGCCTAATAACTAAAAACAAAAATTATGTCTAAACTTAATATATTCGGCAACGGATGGATTGACATGGTGTTTGAGGGCCGTAACAAAAAGTACGGTGCTTATGCACTACGACAAGAAAATCCTAAGGTAACTACTATAGCACTTATTGCAGGTTCTATATTCTTTGCAACTGCTATTGCTGCCCCTATAATCATAAGCGAGATTAGGGAAGGTTTGGCTAGTAATGAAAAAGAAGAAGAAATTGTAAAAGAGGTAGAGGTTAAGGAGATTGTTGAGCCACCTGTAGAGGTGCTTCCTCCGCCACCACCTCCTATTGAGGTGTACCAGGCACCAAAATCTATTGTAGAAGAGGTGAAATTTAAGCCTCTTGAAGCTGCAAAAGAAGAAGAAGTGCCGGATGATCCACCGAAGCTTGATCAATTTAAAGAAGCTGACCCAAGTTCTCGTAACGCTGAGGCTAGCCCTACAGGAGACATCAACATCGGTAAGCCTTCGGGTGACCTTGATAGGGGTGTTGAAGTTCCGGAAGTAGATAACACAGTATATAACTCTGCGGGTCTAGCTGTTCAGCCGGAATTCCCAGGTGGTATACAGGCGTTCTACAACTATGTAAACAAGAACTTTAAAGTTCCTGAAGTAGACCAGGATATGACTGCAAGGATATACGTATCGTTTGTAGTAGAAAAAGATGGTACACTTACTGCGATTAAAGTACTTAGGGATCCGGGTTACGGCCTTGGTAAAGAAGCTGAGCGTGTGCTTAAGTCTCTTAAAACCAAATGGTCTCCGGGTATTCAGAATGGTAAGCCTGTAAGGGCGCAGTATAACCTGCCTATTACCATTAACATTAAATCGTAATTTAAAATACAGCGCGATGGCTTCATACAGGCAACGCCGCTATAACACTCAGAAATCGCCCATACAGCGATTTCTGTTTGTTTTAGGCGCACTCTCATTTATAATTTATATAGCCATGGGCTATCTTCTTATCTTTACCGACAGGATGTCTATGTGGCTTACCTATAACGGAAGGTTAGGATTAGGTATCATTGTGGTTATTTACGGTATTTTAAGGCTTGTTAGGGCCATACAGAAATACAAAGAAGACTATTCTGATATATGAAAAAGCTTTTTTAAACGTTTATCTCTAACAGTTCAAGAAATACCTAAAAAATGAAAAAGATTATTCTTTTTGGATCAATAGCATTAGCAGTATCGGCACTGGTATTTGTTTCGTGCAAACAAAACGAAGCTCAGCAGGA
Source organism: Flavobacterium sp. RHBU_3 (assembly GCF_046613565.1). Taxonomy (NCBI): domain Bacteria; kingdom Pseudomonadati; phylum Bacteroidota; class Flavobacteriia; order Flavobacteriales; family Flavobacteriaceae; genus Flavobacterium; species Flavobacterium sp. RHBU_3. The sequence goes on from NZ_JBKJHC010000011.1 coordinate 127,609, forward strand.
AACTGTAGCGGAAACCATGACTTCGGGTAACCTTAGCATACAGGTAGATAATACCATACAGCCTATTGTAGAAGACGTGGCTGCTGTGTTTCAGAGCAATTATCCTAAGGCAAAACTTACCCAGGTAAACCGTAATGAAGCAGATATTGTACGTGCGCTGCTAAATAATTCGGCCACTGTAGCAGTATTAACACGCAAGTTAACTCCGGGTGAAGAGGGTAACTTTAAGCAAAAAGGCATTAAAGCCCGCACTGTAGCTTTTGCTAAAGACGGTATTGCCTTTGTAGCTTCAAAGTCGCTGAAAGATACTATTCTAAACCTTCAGGACATTTATAAGGTGCTTAAAGGGGAAGATGTGCCATCGGTTAAGCAGCTAATTTTTGATAATGCCGCTTCCAGTACTACACGCTACCTTTTTGATAAGGCAGGTGTAACTAATGTTCCCGAAAAAAAGGTTTATACCCTTAAAAATACTGCTGAAGTCCTTACATTTGTAAAAAACAACCCCGGTAGTATTGGGGTGATAGGTGTAAACTGGCTCGTACAACCCTCAGACGAACTGGAGCCGCTTATTAGCCAGGTGCAGGTTTTGGCAGTAAATAATGTTAAAAACGGTGTGCCTGAAAAAAATTATTACAAACCCTCTCAAAGCAATATTGGCGCGGGTTTGTATCCGCTTACCCGTACACTTTACGTGTTAAATTACCAGGGGCGCGAAGGATTAGGCATGGGTTTTGCAAATTATATTACAAACCCTGACGGACAGCGTATCGTTTTAAAATCGGGTTTACTCCCGGAAAAGATACCGTTCCGCGAAATTGAAATTGTAAACAAATAACCTCTTTATAAAAAAGAAGAAACTAAAATGACTAATATGAAAGAATTCAAATTCCTCGGTTTGTCATTATTGCTTTTTGGTGTAGCCAATGCACAGGATGCTACAGAAGCCAAAAAAGCTATTGATGCCGAGCAATACCAGAAGGCTAAGACTAATCTTAAATCTCTTATAGCTTCAAATCCTGAAGAAGGTAAGAACTATTTCCTTTTGGGTGATGTGTATTTAATCCAGTCTGAGCAGGATTCAGCAGCTATTTTCTTTAACAAAGGTAAGGCTGTAAAAAATAACGGAGCTTATAATGAAATTGGCCTTGGCCAGATAGACCTTGATAATGGTAATACAGCAGGAGCCCAGACTAAGTTTGCTGCCGTAGAAAAAGATCTTAAGAAGAAAGATACTGAGCAGCTTGTGTATATAGGCCGTGCTTACATCTATTCTGAAAAACCGGATTACAAGAAAGCTATTGAAGTGCTAAACAGGGCTGCTGCAAAAGATCCTAAAAATGCACAGATTTTCCTTAACCTTGGTGAGGCTTACTACAGGGACAGGGACCAGAACAATGCTTACAAAAACTATCGTACTGCATCTGAACTTGACCCATCTCTACTTAGGGCGCAGCTTCAGCTGGGTGTAATTACTAAGAATACGGGTGCTGCTTTCCCTGAAGCTGTTAAGTTCTTTGAAGGTATTGTAGCTAAAAACCCTAACTATGGCCCGGTTTATCGTGAGCTTGCCGAAACTTACTACAAGTGGGGTAACACAGATTACAAAAAGAAAAAAGAATACAATACTAAGGCGCTTGAGTACTACAAAAAGTATATGGGCCTTACTGATTACTCGCTTAACTCTCGTATGAGGTATGCCGACTTCCTGCTTCTTACAGGCGATTACAAAGCGCTTGAAACCGAAGCTAAGGCTATGCAGCAAATGGATAACGTAAACAAACGTATTTACCGTTACCTTGCTTATGCAGCGTATGAAAACGGTAATTATGCCGAAAGTATTACAGCTATTAAGCAGTTCCTTACTAATGTAGAGCCTAAGCGTGTTATTGCAAGGGACTATATGTACTCTGGCCTTGCTAAACTTGCTGTAAGCATAGGTGCTGACGAAAGGGGTAAATCTGTAGTAAAAGACCAGGCTACTTTTGATGAGGCTATTGCCGATCTTAAAGCTGCTGCTGCAAAAGACCCTAACATTACTAACGAGTTTAGCGATGTGGGTAAAAAACTTTTCGACCAAAAACTATACAGCGCTGCTGCTGCTGTGTATGAAACGGCTGCTGCTACACCGGAAGATAAAAATGCCCTTATGGACAATTTCTTCCTGGCGTATTCTATATACTTTGATCACGTAAGTAAAACAGCTGATGCTAAAAAGCAAAATGCTGAAAACCTTAAAAAAGGTATTGCAGCCCTTGACAAAGTTATTGCTGCTTCAAGCGGTGCTCAGGATGCTTACCTGTACAAAGCAAGGCTAAACCAAAACCTGCAAACAAATGAGTCGTATGCAGAAATGGCTAAGTCGTATGACGAGTACATCAGGATAGTAACCGCTACTGCTGATGCCGCCAAGTACAACAAGTTCCTGCTTGAGGCTTACTCTAATGCCGGTGCATACTATGCTGTGGCTGACAAAGCTAAAGCCAAAGAGTATTTTACAAAAGCTCTTGCTATAGATCCTAACGATGCTTATGTAAAAGGTGAGCTTGCAAAATTGAAGTAATTTTATTTCAAATTATATGAGAAGGTCTTGGTTTCAGGGCCTTCTTTGTTTTTGGTACTTAGCGTTGTTTTATTGCATATCTTTGCAAACTATTTATAATACAATGCTGAAGAAAGATATACAGGTTGCGGTTGAAAAAGGGGAGATGCTGCCTCTTATGGAGGAATTTTATACCATACAGGGTGAAGGTTTCCATACCGGGACTGCCGCTTATTTTATAAGGGTAGGTGGTTGTGATGTGGGCTGCCACTGGTGTGATGTAAAAGAAAGCTGGAACGCCGATCTTCATCCACCCACTGCTGTACACGATATAGTGCAAAACGCGGCTAAATATGCTAAAACCATAGTTATAACGGGTGGCGAACCGCTTACATGGGATATGGGGCCTATAACCCAAGCGCTTAAAGCTGAAGGTATGCGCGTGCATATAGAAACTTCCGGTGCTTATACGCTTAGCGGAGAGTGGGACTGGATTTGTCTTTCACCTAAAAAGACAAAACTACCTACAGCCGAAGTTTATGACCACGCTCATGAGCTTAAAGTGATTATACATAATAAGCACGACTTTATTTTTGCCGAAGAGCAGGCTGCTAAGGTAAACGGTAATGCTATATTGTTTTTACAGCCTGAGTGGAGCAAAAAGGAAGAAATGACACCGCTTATTGTAGATTACGTTATGGAAAACCCTAAGTGGCGTGTATCGCTTCAAACGCATAAATACCTGAATATTCCGTAATTTTATACAAACTCTAAACAATCAAAAAAAGATGAAGAAAATTCTATTAGCCTTCGCATTTTTACTTGTAGCTAATTTTGCTGTGGCTCAGGATGCTGCATTTAAAGCTGACGTGAAAAAACTGTTGCAGCTTTCGGGTGCCAATAACCAAATGGAAATGGCCAGGAAGCAAGTAGCTTCAATGGTGCCTGCCGATAAAAAAGAGGCTTTTAATAAAGATTTTGATGAAGTACTTAAACCGGTTATAGAAAAACAGGAGAAATTTTATCTTACTGAGTTTACTCATGACGAGGTAAAACAAATCATTAAGTTCTATGAATCGCCAATAGGAAAGAAAATGGCCGAAAAAGCAATAAAGCTTGCCGAAAGTAGCATTGCCGACTCTCAGGAACTGGGTATGCAAATGCAAGAGATTTTAATGAAGTACATGCAGTAATTACTGCTGTCTATAAAAACACAAAAGACCCTTAAAAAGGGTCTTTTGTGTTTTTATAAGAGTGTTAGTTTCGCCAGGTAATCATAATGTTCGCCTTCCATTACCAGTTCGCATTGCAGCCCGTTGGCAAAGGCGGCATTTTGCAGTGTGTTGTAATCCACGTACAGCCAGTCAAAGGGTTGTTCCTGTTTTCCTTTATAGCGTACTGTAAAGGTGAGTTCTCCATAATATCCTCCGGCAGGAATCCAGTGGCCGCCGTCTTCATCTTCGTCAAACATATAAATTATGTCGGATGAATCCAGTAATATTTGCCCGTCTTTATTTAAAAGAGACTTCAGTTTTTTTAGGTAGAGGCTTAGGTTTGCCAGTTTTCCTGTAATCCCTATGCCATTCATCAGCATAATTATAGTATCAAAGTTACCTTCATTATAATCCAGGATATTACTGCAAACAGTATTTTTAATGCCTCTTAATGTGCATGCCTCTATTGCTTTTGGTGAAATATCCAGGGCTGTTACATCCAGTTGTTTTTCATCCTGAAGGTACAGGCTGTGGCTTCCGGCACCGCAACCCGCATCGAGTACGCGCCCTTTTGCTAATGATAAAGCCTTTTTTTCTATCCCCGGCATGTCTTTATGTTCTCGAAACAGGTAGGCTGTTTCCATAGTGTCTGCTTCGGTAATAGAGGTTTCGGTAATAATATCCTCCGGGCTGTTGCCGGTTTGGTAGTCCAGTATTGCCTGCCCAAAAAGGTCTTTCATAGTGCGCTAATTTGGGGCAAAGTTACCTAATTAATGAAAAATGTCCTTTGTATTCTTTACCATTTTGGCGTTTTACCACAAACCAGTAGTCTGTACTGGGTAGCGCGGCATTGTTATACATGCCGTCCCATCCCTGGCTGTGGGTGTCAAAACCGGTAATCAGTTTGCCGTAGCGGTCATAAATGAACACCATTAAATCAGGTTCGGCTACTGATGCAAAACGTATTCTCCATGTTTCATTAGAGCCGTCTCCGTTAGGGGTGAAAAACTTAGGGTACATAAGCAGGAAAACACTTTCCGCCGGAGCATAGCCACATCCATGGCTGTCGCGAACGTATACAAAGTATTTTCCGGGTGTTAAGCCTGTAAAATAGTTTTCGGTTTGCCAGTTAACACCGTCTACAGAGTATTCAACATCTTCTTCTGATGCTGATGAGTTTTCCAGATATACCACCACGGTGTTGTTGTGGTCTGTCCAGTCTGCGGTATCTATCTGGGCTATAACCGGGGCAGAAGTTGTGGTTACAATTACCTCGTCGGTACTTACACAGCCATTACTGTCTATGGCTGTTACACTATAAGTGCCGGCATGTTCCGGGTATATAGATGGCGTGGTTTCTCCTGTAGACCATAAATAGCTTACAAAACTGCCATCAACACTTATTTCATTTGGCTGACCTTCGCATCCTCTTAGAACATCGGGTAGCCCTAACGTGTGCGATATACGTACCAGTATAGTAAAACTACTGGTTTCATAGCATTGATTAGGGTTGCTGTTGTATTCGGCACGCGCATATACTATTGTGGTACCCGTGGTGTAGCTTTGTGGCAGCGGATTTATGTCCTGCACAGCATCATATAATGATGAGTGGTAAGTAACTGTAATAGCACTTGCGTCCTGGCTGCCCAGTATATATGGGGTTTGTGCAGAAAGGTCAAATGTTTCCATTCCGTCACCGTCAGTATCGCAGGTGCTAAGTGTAGGGGCTGTACCTGCCGTAACGAGTGATGGAAGGTTTGCTATGTTAAACGTAAATGTTTCGTCATGTAAACAAGGGTCGCTCACCTTTACTGTATATGTAGCCGGTGTAAGCCCTGTAAAAATGTTACTGTTGCCATTAGAAATATTTACGTCGGTATCGTCTATTTTAATTATTGAAAATTCAAACGGTTGTACTCCTTCTACATTAATTTGTACGTCTGCCATTGCTGTGTCGCAGGTTAGGTTTTGTGCGGCAAGTACATGCAGGTCTGTGTAAAAAGAGAAGTTGTAAATTTCATCCATACATTCCTTTTGTCCGCCTTCTTTAGTGCTGCTGAACGACCTGAAGGATTTTAGTACCCTGTAGTTCCCGGTAGGATATACAAGACTGTAATTTACAGCGTTGTTTTGTAGAGAGTAGGCAGTTGTGTTATTAGGTATGCCTGTTGTTTCATCGTATATTGCACTTCCGTCCGGATGCCCCCAAACTCCGGGGCTGTACTCGCGTTGCAGCCAGAATTTTAAAGACGCCGTTGTGGTGGTGGTGTGGGTAACTCCCAGGTCAAACGAACCGCAATGTGGTGTGTATACAAAGTCGTTTTGTGTAACCTCATTGCCTATCAAGTTTATGTTTTTAACTGTGTCGGGTGGGGCGCAGGGGCTGTTCATAACCACGGTATAGTTGCCCGGCAAGAGCCCGTCAAGATAAAGGTTTCCGGGTGCGTCTATTCCTGCCGATACATCGTGAGGCAGTGTGTGGGGGTAACCTGTGGGGGCGGCGGTTATAACAACAGAGCTAAGGCTTTGCGAAAGCATGAGGGTGCCCAGTCCGGGTTCGCAGTCCGGTCGTTGCAGCCAGCTAAGTGTTGTGCCTCCATATTCGGGTACATTTATTACTACTGGTGGGTATTCTACACCGCATTCATCTGTTACTATAAAGGTATACTGCCCGGGTGGAACGCCTTCCATAACAAAACCGTCTTGCCCGTTTACGTACTGCGATACATCCTGCGGTAGGGTGTTGTTATCTGTGTAAGCAGTAGGAGCGCCTGTCATTATAATTGTTTGGATAATTTTAGGAGGTGTGAAGACTTCTATTTTACCCAGATTCGTTTGGCAGTCGTTGTTTGAAGACTGTGAAATAGCAATAGGCTCCGGATCGGGTTCCAGCTCGCTTGAAAAGCTTTCGGTGTGCCCGCAGGCATCAGTAACCGTTATTTCATATACGCCCAGCGGAACACCGTTGTCACTATCGCCAAAGGAAAGTACCTGCTCTGTAAACGGGCCTGGATACGCTGAGTTTAGGGCAGCCGGATCAAATCCGGGAGGAGATTGTGTAAATGTAAGTGTATACGGTGCAACATATTTAGCTAACGAAGTAGTTATCGTTTTTTGGCACATAGCTACCGTAAATATAAATGTAGGGTCAAGCCTTTGGTTAACAAGGTTATTGGGTACATGATATTCTACCCCGCACGGGTCTGTAATTACCAGGTCATAATAGTATGGAGTATCATAATAAAAAGGGATAACCTGGTTTACAGGTATCGCATCAGGGTCGAGACTGTTAACGCTTGGCTGGGTGTAGATAATAGGCGCGCTGCCATCGGGTGGATATACTGTAAAAGTAGCTGAGATAGGAAACAGGAACCCTTTGTTCGGTTCGTGGCTTATTACGTTTTGCACTGTAATGTGATCGCAGTCGGGTAAAATGCCATCCGGGAAAGCGGCCGGGCTTACGTAAAGTGTGGTAGAATCCGAAAATAGTGTATATGCCACTACCGGTGCCGAACCACAGGCGTCGGTTACTTTTATATTATAAAATCCTGCCGGGACATTATTAAAAACATTGCTTGACTGTGCCGGAGCCGTTACCGGTCCTGAAATAATTTCGTAGCTAACCGGGTTTCCTTCGGTCACGGTTACGGTTAAAGTACCGTCTGGGCCACATACGGCATTGACTCCCATAATTTCAAATTGCAGCGGAGTAATATTGCTTAGTATTTCTACTTCGTCTTCGGTGTCGGTATAGGTTACGCCATTTACTACCTGTGTGGCTACTACTTTATAGAGGCCTGCCTGCTGGCCTTCCAGGTAAGCTTGCGTGCTGTTTGCAATTGGGGTAGTGGTATTAGGGAGTTTATATACGATATAATTAACAGGAGCCGATGTGTTGCCTCCTGTAATACTAAAACTAAGCATGCCGTTTCCTGCACAGGTTTCATTTGTAACGCTTACCTGCAGGTTAATGTTTTGTGCTTTGGCTAACAGCGGCAGGCACAGCAACGATATTAATAATAAGAGCATCTTTATGGGATGTAAGAAGCTCTTGGTCTTGATTGAGATAATCATGCTAAAATTAAGTTTTATGCTACTTAATTTCAAGTTTTTTTCCGGTTTCTAAGGTAGATAAAAATTTTTTAAGCCAAATGCTGAAAACTAAATATTTCTTAAATGTTACGGGTGTAACAATTTTAGGTTTATTTGATATTGTTTTGAATTCGTTGAGGGGGTAATAATTGGAATAAATGTTTGTAAATCATGAAAATAGTTGTACTTTTGCGCACCTTTTCGGGTATAATGGGTTTTTCGGAAAGGGTAAAAAATCTATTTTTATGTAAAACGCTTCTGCTTATTTGTTTATGCGTAAAAACCCGCAAGTAGCAGAATACAAATTTTTAGGATCAGACATGTCTGAACAAACAAAAACAAAAGAAGAGTTCCTACAGGAGTTTAACTGGCACAACTTTGAAGAAGGTATTGATGCTGTAGATGAGCAAAACCTAAGGGAATTCGAAAACCTTGTTGAAGAAACTTTTATTTCAACTGACAGTGACGAAGTAGTAGAAGGTACTGTAGTAAGGATCACTGACAGGGATGCAATCGTTGACATCAACGCAAAATCGGAAGGTGTTATTTCTCTTAACGAATTCCGTTACAACCCGGGTCTTAAAGTAGGCGATAAAGTAGAAGTACTTATCGACGTACGTGAAGACAAATCAGGCCAGCTTGTACTTTCTCACAAGAAAGCACGTACTATCAAGGCTTGGGATAGGGTTATCAACGCTAATGAAACTGGCGAAATCGTTAATGGTTTCGTTAAATGCAGAACTAAAGGTGGTATGATCGTAGACGTATTCGGCATCGAGGCATTCCTTCCTGGTTCGCAGATAGATGTAAAACCTATCAGGGATTACGACCAGTATGTAAACAAAACTATGGAGTTTAAAGTTGTGAAAATCAACCACGAATTTAAAAACGTTGTTGTATCGCACAAAGCTCTTATCGAAGCAGATATCGAAGTTCAGAAAAAAGAAATCATCGGTCAACTTGAAAAAGGCCAGGTACTTGAAGGTGTTGTTAAAAACATTACTTCATACGGTGTATTCATCGACCTTGGTGGTGTTGATGGTCTTATCCACATCACTGACCTTTCTTGGAGCCGTATTAACCACCCAAGTGAAGTTCTTGAGCTTGATCAAAAACTTAACGTGGTTATCCTTGACTTTGATGATGAGAAAACTCGTATCCAGCTTGGTCTTAAACAACTTCACCCACACCCATGGGATGCGCTTGACGCAAACCTTGCAGTAGGTGATAAAGTAAAAGGTAAAGTAGTAGTTATTGCTGACTACGGTGCATTTATTGAAGTTGCTGAAGGTGTAGAAGGTCTTATCCACGTAAGCGAAATGTCTTGGTCTACGCACCTGCGTTCTGCTCAGGACTTCGTAAAAGTAGGTGATGAAGTAGAAGCTGTAATCCTTACCCTTGACCGTGACGACCGTAAAATGTCTCTAGGCATTAAGCAACTTTCACAAGATCCATGGACTGACATTACTTCTAAATACCCTGTAGGTTCTCGCCACACAGGTATCGTTCGCAACTTTACTAACTTTGGTATCTTTGTAGAACTTGAAGAAGGTATTGATGGTCTTATCTACATCTCTGATCTTTCTTGGACTAAGAAAATCAAGCACCCAAGTGAGTTTGTAAACGTAGGTGATAAACTTGATGTTGTAGTTCTTGAACTTGACGTTGATGGACGTAAACTTTCTCTTGGTCACAAACAAACTCAGGCTAACCCTTGGGATAAGTATGAAGATTCTTTTGCAGTAGGTACAGTACACAATGGTACTATCGCTGAAATAGTAGACAAAGGTGCTACTGTAGAATTCGGTGATGATATCGTGGCGTTCATCCCTGCTCGTCACCTTGAAAAAGAAGACGGAAAGAAACTTAAGAAAGGTGAAGTAGCAGACTTCAAAGTAATTGAGTTCAATAAAGAATTCAAACGCGTTGTAGCTTCTCACACTGCTACCTTTAAAGAAGAGGAAGAAAGAAACGTAAGGAACTCTCAGGAGAGCAACAATAACGTAGCTTCTTCAAGCAACAACGTTGAGAAAACCACTCTTGGTGATATCGACGCGCTTTCTCAACTTAAAGAAAGAATGGAAAGAGGAGAAAACTAATCTCTGATTCCTTTTAATACAGGAACCTCCGCAGCAATGCGGAGGTTTTTTTGTTATATTTGGGTATGTTACAAAACCAATCCTACAACCGTACTTTAACTATATGGCTGGCTATTGCCGTAATAGCAGGTTTCTTTGGTATACGGGTATTGTATCAGTATCCGCCATCTACGGCTATTATTACTTTTTTCATCCTTAATTTTAATATCGACGTTGTTTTGCTGTTGCCTTTTGTGGCTTCGGTAGTATTGCTTGCCGCTGCCTTTTGGGGTAAACAGTGGCTAATGCTTATAGGTGTAGTGGGGATGCTTGCAGTTTTAATTACTTACCTGCAAATGTTCTCCGGCACTATACAATTTGTTGTGTTAACGATGTTGCCGTTTTTAATTGCTGTAGTGTTGCTTATGCTAAATGTGTTTTGCGGTTATCGCTTCGGTACCAGGGTAAAACAAAGCTTCTTATTAGCTTCAATATTAATAACAGCCTTGTTAATCCCGGAGGTTATGTTTGCGATAATCGATTTTAAACCAAAACAGATGCTTGAAATCAGGAGTTTTACCATTGCGCTTTTTGTAGGAGTATTCATTCTCAGTGTGTTCTCCTCCGTAAAGAGTGTTGCAGGTAAAGAGTGAGTAAAATCGAGTTAATGTTTAATTAACTTTAAAAAGGTATTTGGTTTTCTTTGTTAACATAGTCATAAACGCGTAATGATTTTTTGATAAGATAGAGGGGGTAGCTTTGCGGCAAATTAAAAACCAATGCGAAACAAACTACTACTGCTTATCTTTTCTCTCGTTTTGTTTTCCTGTACTGATGACAGGGATATAGCAGAGTTAGAAGCTCCTTCCGGCGACTATCAGCTGGTGCACTACTGGAATTTTAACGACACTTCTTCGCTTGATGTACCTACCTATACAGAAGGTGGTGCTGAATTTACCTATGCAGGTAGCTATTTTGACGATGTAGACCCAGGGTCTGATATTAATGCACGAAATAATGATGTTGCGGGTACAGGTCTTAGGCTACGCAACCCATCGGGTGATTTTGTAGTTAGCCTGCCTACAACCGGGTTTAAAGACGTGATTTTTACGTTTATTACCATGCGTACTTCAAACGGCCCTCAAAATCAGTCGGTTTCTTATACTCTTGACGGTACAAATTATGTTACTACAGGTTTGTCTAATACCGAGATAGGTGTTTCTGAGCAGTTTGTAGCACAGCAGTTTGATTTTACAGATGTGCCGGGTGCTGATAACAATGCAAACTTTAAAATAAAGATTTCCTTTAGTGTTAATGCCGATCTTGATTCAGGTAACTCGCGTTTCGATAATATTACTCTTGATGGTATAGCTACTACAGAGGGTGGAAACAACGGTGGTGGAAATACTGAAGCAGAGCTTTTCCATTACTGGAATTTTAACGATGAAACCACTGTGGCAACACTTGTGGCTCCTAATGTAGGTAATGGTGTTCTTACTTATGGAGGAAGCTATTATGATAGTACTACTGAATCTACTGATATGAATGCCCGTAACGGCGATGTGGCCGGTACTACACTAAGGCTGCGCAACCCATCGGGAGATTTTATTATGGCGCTTCCTACAACAGGACACAAGAATATTGTGCTTACTTATGCTACCATGCGTACCAGCAGCGGTTCGGCTACACAAACCATATCATATACTACAAACGGTACTGATTATGTAACTACGGGTATTACGTCGCAGTATGCTGTAGATGTGGCTTTCTCGCTTATTACTGTTGATTTTTCTGGAATTCCTGCTGTAAACAACAACCCTAACTTTAAGGTTAAGGTGTCTTTTGATGCTACAAGCAGCACGGCAACAAGTGGTAACAACCGTATAGATAATCTTACGGTAGAGGGTAATACATTATAAGGAGGCTGAAACATGAAAAAAGTAATATTATATACAGCAATCGCTTTTTCAGCATTGCAACTACAGGCTCAGAAGGTAGAAAAGCTGAAGCCGGTAAAAAAGGTGGATGTAAAAGTAGACGAACCCAGCGATATATGCCTTAATGCAGCGAAAGATGCTTACTGGATTGTAGGTGACGGCGGGGTGCTGTTTGAAGTTAATTTTGATGGTACGGTGCGTCGCCAGGCTGAATACCAGGGGCTGGATTGCGAAGGTGTATATGCTGATGATAAGTTTGTGTATGTGGCCGAAGAACTTTCGCGTAAGGTGAGGGTGTTTGATGCCAAAACACTAAAAATAGTACGTACTGTGCCGGTAGCTTATAACGGTGGGCGTAACCGTGCTTACGAGGGTATAGCCTATAATAAGGTTAACGATAAGTTTTTGTTGGTTACCGAGAAATCGCCGATTTACCTTTTCGAGCTGGATAAGGATTTTAGGGTGGTTAACGAGATAACGCTAACAGGAATTGCAAAGGATATATCGGCAGTAACATATTACAACAATAGCGTGTGGCTGCTTAGTGATGAGAGCATGATGGTGTTTAGGCTTAATCCTGCGGATTACAGTGTTACCGGAAAGTGGAAGCTGCCGGTGCTTAACCCGGAAGGGCTTGTGTTTGATGCTGAAGGGAACATGATAGTTCTTTCAGATGATATGCAAACCATTTACCAGTTTACTAACCCTGAAAAACAGCAGTAACCCATCATGAAAAAGATATATAGTACAGTTATAGTGTCGTTGCTGGTTGCTACAGCTGCACAGGCACAGCTTACCATAAGTAATGGTAATCACGTTATGGAAATTTCAGGTAGTGCTTCTACCTATTATAACCAGCGTATACTTAAAGAAGGTGAATACGATCATAGCAAAGACCGTTTTAAACTGCGCGATGCACAGCTGAGTATAGAAGGCCGCGTGAGTAATATATGGGAATATAAGCTTCAGGCCGACTTAGCAGATATGAGTGCCAATACCTCTTCAGGAGAAATAGATCCTGAAAACCCGGGACTAATGGATGCCAGTGTTACTTATAAAGGACTTGGTTTCCTGGATATAAAAGCAGGTTACGGCAAAGTGCCGTATTCGTTAAGCTCTATGGTGCCGTTTACATTTTCGCCATACTGGCAAAGGGCAGAGCTTACAAGAGGCTCGCTTTTCAGCCGTAGGGATGCCGGTGTTACGCTACATTCGTCACTGTGGAGGCAAAGGGTAAACCTTTATGCAGGGGTTTATTCAGGCCTTGGTGAAATGGCGCTTATAGGAGATAACGATGCCAGTGGTAATCCTGAATTTATAGGTCGTGCCGAATTTAGCTATCCTGCACGTTACCGTTACAGGCTTATAGACGACAGGCATTCGCCAATACCCATGTTTATGATAGGGGTAAACGGACGTTACATGAATAAAACGCTACCCGACGGCGAGGTGTTCCCTGCCAATACGCAAAGTGAGTATGGCATGAAGGTTATAGACGGTAAAAAATATGTATACGGTTTTGATGTGTCGTTTATGTACCAGGGGTTTTCTGCACAGTTTGAAATGCACCAGATAAAAGGAGAGCCTGCAAAAACAAACGACCCTTTGTTTATGGGCTATACCCCACAGCAAACACACGGTTATTTTTTGGCCGGTGGTTATATAGCTGAAGTAAATTATCATATAGCGCCGATTAATACAATAGTGTCGGCCCGTTATGAAGAGCTGGACCTGAACGACCTTGCAAAAGGAAACTCACAACGTTTTTCTCCGGCAGTTGCATATCAGATAAAAGGATTTGATGCAATGGTTAAGTTTCAGTACTTTAACATTCTTAAGGAGGAAACTACCTATGATGCCCTTAAATGGAAAGAACAATACCGTTTGGGTATACAGTTTAATTTTAATTAGAAACGAAACTAATTTTTAATACAAATGAAGAAAATGTTACTTTCTGCTGCGGCATTTTTAATGCTATGTGTAGCCAATGCACAGATAAGCAGCCTTCCTGCAACTCAGGATTTCACAGATGTTTTTGGTGGTGATGTAGGTACAAACGTTACCATATATCCAAATTATACTGCAAACGAGGTACAGGCAAGTACCCGTATATTCAGGGATGAAGTAGTATTTAACAGCGCTCCTGCTGCTATTGCTGCTATTCCTACCAGTTCATTTGACGGACAGTTATTAATTGACTTTAACTTAACGAACTATTCAAATGTGGTGTTTAGCTTTGTTGCAAAATCAATGCTAAATGGTACAGGTACAAGGCCGTCTGCTGTTACAGCAAGCGTTTCTATAGATAACGGTACTACATGGATAGGTGTTCAGCAATTAGGTTCTTTCCCTAACGAAGACCAGGCTGCTTTTACAAATGTTAGCTATTCGTTCCCTGCTGAGGCAAACAACCAGGCTGCTGTACAGCTTAAAATAGTTGTAGGTACAGGCGAAGGCGGAAGCGGTACAAGAGCAAAAGTTGTTATGGATGATTTCCAGTTTCAGGAATCGGCTGTGGCGCAGTTAGCTCTTGGCAGTACAGCATTAAGCTTTAGCCAAACTGTAGGTACAGCTTCACAATCGCAGGTGGTTACCCTTTCAGGTTCAAACCTAACCGAAGGTGCTACGCTTACTGTTGCAGCTCCATTCGAAATTTCGCTTTCGGCTACTACAGGTTATACAACAAGCCTTACAGTAGACCAGGTTTCGGGTGTTATTGCATCTACAAACATATATGTAAGGGTTAACGCTACACAGGCTGGTGATGTTACAGGTGAGCTTGTAGCTACCGGAAGCGGTATAGAAACATCTACGGCGCTTGCTGCTACTGTAGTGGAAACCGCTGCTACTAACCCGGAACCGTTTGACCTTTCTACAGGTAACTATACTTTTGCTGCATGGCCGGCAGAATCTGCGGCAGGTACTTTCCCTGCTAACATGAAGTTCTGGACACATGCTACTACAGACCCAACTGTTGACATTGCTTTTAACGAAGATTATACATGTCTATACAACCTTACATCGCGTTCACGCTTCAGCGGACAGGGAGATGCTGGTGTGTCTATGGTAAATACAGGAAACTCTCAGTATGTGGGTGTGTGTGATGGTACTGACCCTACCCAAGCCAGCGGCGATACTGTAGCAAACGGACGTGCAGGTGCTGTAGTACTGGGCCTTAATACTACCGGCAGACAAGATGTTTCTGTAGCATGGACCGGTACTACAATAGCTCAAAACAACAGGGTATACAGCCTTAGGATACAATACAGGATTGGTGCAGGTTCTGCTAACGCAAACTGGACTGATATAGCTAACGGTGATGATGAGTTTACTCAGTACGTTAGTGGTGAAACAGGTAATACAGCTACGTTTACGACAGCACTTCCTGCTGAGGTTAACAACCAGGCAGAAGTACAGGTACGTTGGGTATACAACTACATAGAAACAGGTGTTACTGGCAGCCGTGCCGAAATAGCGCTTGACGATGTAACCGTAACTTCAAATGTTAACCTGGGTACAGACGAGTTTTCAGCAAATACATTTGCTATGTATCCTAACCCGGCAAGCAATATGGTAAGCTTTACTAAGCCACTTGCTGTTACAGTTTACGATTTTACAGGAAAAGCAATATATACTTCAGATAAAGAAATTTCAACGCTGAACGTATCAGGATATTCAAGCGGTATTTACCTTGTAAAAACTACAAGCGGAGCCGTAAAGAAATTAATCGTAAAGTAGTGTTAGTTTCGTGTTTTTAATTTTTCCATCCGGAAAAATGATCCCGCCTAGTCTTGGCGGGATTTTTTTTGCTATACAATGTATCAATGTATCAATGTATCAATGTATCAATGTATCAATGTATCAATGTATCAATGTATCAATTGATATATTAAGCAATCAGTTAATTGCTACATTACCCCATTGTTGCATTAAATAATTTAACCGTTTCTATTGCTTCCTTTACATCGTGTACACGCAGTATTTTGGCACCTTTTATAAGGGAAATGGTGTTTAGTGCCGTAGTGCCATTCAGTGCTTCCTGTGGGGTAGTACCCAGCAGTTTATAAATCATCGACTTGCGAGAAATTCCGCTTAGCAATGGCAATCCTGTTATGGTACTGAAAAGTTCCAGCTTGCCCATAACTTCATAGTTTTGTTCCAATGTTTTGGCAAAACCAAAACCTGGGTCTATAATTATATCGTCTATACCATGTTGGCGAGCTATGGCAATACGTTCACTAAAGTATTTCAGCATTTCGCCTGTAATATCATCATACTGCGTAAGTTTTACCATGGTTTGCGGAGTGCCGCGCATGTGCATCATTATATAAGGCACTTTGTATTTGCCCACGGTAGGTATCATGGTATCGTCGAGCAGGCCTGCTGCAATGTCGTTTATTATGGCAGCGCCGCTTTCTATACAAGCCTCGGCAACCTTTGCTCTAAAGGTATCAATAGAAATAACCGTTTCAGGAAAATGCTTTAGTATCAGCTCCACAACCGGCGCCGCTCTTTGCAGTTCTTCATCTTCACTCACAAACTCGGCATTCGGCTTGCTGGAATATGCACCCAAATCGATAAACGTAGCGCCTTCTGTAAGAAGCTTTTCTGCCTGGTTAAGCAGGGTGGTTTCATCTTTATACTTACCCCCGTCAAAAAAAGAATCGGGTGTAACGTTTAATATCCCCATTACTTTTGGGGTACTTAGGTCGATGAGGTTTCCTTTACAGTTTATATACATAAGCGGTAGTTTGATGCCCCGCTTTGGGGTTGGGGCGTTTTTTACTACATTTGAAAAAATTTCAAAGCAAAGATACTACTAAATGAGCAATACATCCCTGCAGTACGATAAGGTGATAGCCGCCTGCCGCCAGCTTTATACTAATAAAATGAAAGACTACGGCCCGGCCTGGCGCATACTTCGCCTGCCGTCGCTTACCGACCAGATTTTTATAAAAGCCCAGCGCATACGCAGCCTTCAGGAAAATGAAGTGCGTATGGTAGATGAAGATGAAACAGGTGAGTTCATTGCTATAGTAAACTATTCTGTTATGGCTTTAATACAATTAGAGCTTGGTATTGCTACCCAACCCGATCTTACTGCTGAAGAAGCCACAAAGCTATACGATGAGAAAGTAACGCTGACAAAGAACCTGATGATGGCTAAAAACCACGACTATGGTGAAGCGTGGAGGGATATGCGTGTAAGCTCGCTTACCGACCTGATATTGCAGAAGATACTTCGCGTTAAGCAAATAGAAGACAACAAAGGCAAAACACTGGTAAGTGAAGGTATAGATGCTAACTACCAGGATATGCTGAACTACGCAGTGTTTGCGCTAATCCATCTTGGGTACGCACAATAACAAGTCATTAACAAAAGGCATTGGTTTAAGCCTTAATTTTGAGGAAAACTAATTAAAAAATGGTCAATTCCAATAAACAAAACATAGCATACATTATTAGGGGACTGGTAGCATTCCTGTTTCTTTTTTCGGCAGTAGCCAAAATGTACCCCTCGCCATACTTTGCTATCTCTACTTTCGAAATAAAACAACTGGTGCCGCTGGGCTTTTCTCAATCGCTTGCCGTATACTTTTCGCGTACGCTAATCGGTATAGAAATAGCACTGGGTTTACTGCTGTTACAGCCGCATTTCCTTAAAAGGTTTGTGGTGCCGTCTACCATAGCACTGCTTGTGGTATTTATAGCACACCTGCTTATAACCATAGCCGGTGGCGGAAATTCGGGCAACTGTGGTTGTTTTGGCTCACTAATAGAAATGACTCCGCTGGAGTCGGTATACAAAAACCTTGTTACGGTAGCCTTATTAGTGTGGTTGTACAGGTTATTACCATCAGGTACAGATAAAAGTAACTTTTCGGTGCTTACTACCGTGTTGTTTGCTTCAATCCTTGGCGTATTCATGGTAGCCCCAATGCCTAAGGTAAGCGCTACTCCTACATTTGAAGTAGGCGAACCGATACCTGAAGAAAGTGCTGCTTTCCCTGAAGATACACTTAGCGCAACAACGATTGATACCCTTGCAGCCCCTGTTGTAGATAATGCCCCTGTAAAAAAGGATGCTGCTGCAACGCCTGCTACACCGCAGGAAAAACCCGTGGAAGCCAAACCTGCCGGGCCTGCTCAGAAAAAATCGGTGTACTCGCAGTTCTTTGCCAATGCAGATAAGGGTAAGAAAATCATCGGACTGTTTGTACCGGGGTGTGAGCACTGCCGCGATGCTGCTAAAGAGATAACTGAATTAAAGAAGAAAAATAAGGACTTCCCTGAGCTTGAAATCATTTTTATGGATGAGGAAGCTGAAAAAATACCAGAGTTCTTTGACTACGCCGGAGCTAAGTACCCGTATAAGATTATGGATATACCTGCCTTCTGGAACCTGCTGGGTGGTACTAAAGATACCCCGGGAGTTATTTACCTGTGGAATGGCAATATTATTAAAGACTGGGAAGGTATAACGGGAAATAAGTTTACCGGTGCAGCCTTAATGAAAGAACTTAATAAAAAGTAATGATACAGAATAAAAGGATACAGCCGCTTATAGGTTCGCTTATCTTATATTTCATAGGCTTTTTCCTGTATAAAGGTTCAAACGGTAATCTGGTAATGGTTATTCCCGGTGCCTTGTTTATGCTTACAGGATTGATAATGAATGTTATCTTTATGATTAAAGTATTTAAAGACGTGTTTAACAGAAAGAATTGATACGCTATTTTTTACATAAAGCCGGCTATGCGCTCCTTACATTGTTTGGGGTGGTTACGGTTATATTCTTTTTGTTCAATGTGCTGCCGGGCGATCCTGCCCGTATGATGCTGGACCAAAATGAGAACAGCGAGCAGCTGGCACTCATTCGTAAAAAATACGGATTTGATAAACCGGTTACTACACAGTACCTGTATTACCTTAATGATCTTTCGCCACTGTCATTCCACAGTACCAATGCTGATGATTATACCTTTTTAGAAGAGGGGAAATACAGTGCTGTAAAACTGTTTACTGTAGGTAATACCACTACGGTGTTAAAAGCACCTTATTTGCGCGAAAGCTTCCAGAAAAGCGGCAAAAAAGTGAGTCAGGTTATAGGCGATACCCTGCCCAATACCGTGGTATTGGCGTGTTTTGCTATAGTAATAGCCATAGCCATAGGGGTAATGCTGGGTGTTGTTTCGGCATTGTATAAAGATACCTGGATAGACCGTACAATAGCCTTACTGAGTACACTGGGCATGAGCCTGCCGTCATTCTTTGCAGCGATATTGTTTGCCTGGGTATTCGGGTTTTTATTGCACGAACTCACTAACCTGAACATGACCGGTAGCCTATATGAGGTAGACGACTTTGGCAACGGCAGCCACATACAATGGAAGAACATTATACTACCAGCCATAGTACTGGGCATACGTCCGCTTGGGGTGGTAATACAACTTATGCGAAACTCATTGCTCGAAGTACTCAGTCAGGATTATATCCGTACGGCCCGTGCCAAGGGATTGAGTGAAATCCGCATTATACGTAAGCACGCCTTAAAGAATGCGCTGAATCCGGTGGTGACTGCCATATCAGGCTGGTTTGCAAGTATGCTTGCCGGTGCGGTGTTTGTAGAATATATTTTCGGGTGGAACGGCCTGGGCAAGGAAGTAGTAGAAGCACTAAATACGCTCGACCTACCTGTAATTATGGGGTCGGTTTTGGTAATCGCCGCTACCTTTGTGGTAATAAACATATTGGTAGACGTAATCTACGCGTGGCTCGACCCAAGGATACGATTGGAATAAGATTTGATATTGGGGTAACTGCCTGTAAGGCTTTACCTTTTAATTTTGTTTATATAAATTGTTTTTAAAATGAAAAGATTACTTTTACTGCCAATACTGTTTCTAATGATAGCATGCCAGGCACAGGATAAAACCGCTTTTAGTAAAGAAGCGCTTGAAGCAAAAATGACCGCTGTAGACGGTACACAGATAGCCTTTAAAGACATACTTGCCAAGTATAAAGGTAAGGTTGTAGTTATAGATGTTTGGGCATCATGGTGCCCGGATTGTAAAAAGGGTATGCCTAAGGTACACGACCTGCAAAAAATGTTTCCTAATGTGCAGTACCTGTTCCTGTCGTATGACCGTGTAGATGAAAAATGGAAAGCAGGTATAGAGTCGTTTAACACTAAGGGCGGCGACAACTACCACGTAGGTACCAGCATGAAAGAAGGCGCTTTTAGCGAAGACATTAAGCTTGACTGGATACCACGCTACATGGTAGTAGACAAAAAAGGTAAGATAGCGCTGTTCCGTGCTATTGAGGCCGACGATGAAAAACTTATCAGTACACTAAAATCAATACAATAATGAGAAAGAAGATCGTTGCAGGTAACTGGAAAATGAATAACGACATTAACCAGACTGTTGCCCTGCTTGATGAACTAATAGCTAAAAAACCTGAAACTACTACTGCTAAGCTTGTAGTGGCTCCAAGTTTTATCAACCTTACTACCGCTGTAGCTAAAACTAACGGTACAGGTATTATAGTAGCGGCACAAAACATGCACCAGGCAGAAAACGGCGCTTACACAGGTGAGGTTTCTGCAAGCATGCTTAAGAGCGCTCACGTAAATACTGTAATCCTTGGCCACTCAGAAAGGCGTGCTTACTTTGGTGAGACTAACGAAATCCTTGCCAAAAAAGTAGACACTGCTCTTGCGCATGGCTTTACAATTATATTCTGTTTTGGTGAAGAACTTGCCGACAGGCAAAGCGAAAACCACTTTGCAGTGGTAGAAAGCCAGCTTCGCGAAGGTATTTTCCACATTGCGCAGGAAAACTGGGCTAATGTAGTTCTTGCTTATGAGCCGGTTTGGGCTATTGGTACAGGCCTTACAGCGTCACCGGAGCAGGCGCAGGAAATGCACGCGTTTATCCGTAACCTTATTGCTGAGGCAGTTAGTCCTGCAATAGCTGAGGCTACTTCTATCCTTTATGGTGGTAGCGTGAAGCCGGATAATGCAGCTGAAATTTTCGGTAAGCCGGATGTAGACGGTGGCCTTATAGGTGGTGCATCACTTAAAGCAGATGATTTCCTTGGAATACTTAAAGGAATAGAATAAGGTTCAATACCTTGTAAATATAAAGGGCTGCTTCAAACGAAGCAGCCCTTATTTTTTTATGGAGAGGTGGTTAAAACTTATTCTCCACTTCCGCAGCCTGAAGCATCAGGTAGTGCAGGTCGGTATTTTTTACAAACGGTTTAAGCAATTCGCTTCCCGGCCCAAACATAGCCAGGTTTACGTAATCAGCGCTGTGGTCCATGCTTATCCAGCCCACGCTGGTGTATGCCTGCTGCATTTGAGAAAACGCTTTGTATGGTAGCTTTTTATAGTTATACAATCCACCTTCCTCTTTGTCAAGACCGGTGTAGTGGCTTAGTATGCTTTTGGCTTCATCATCAGTAATGGTGTGGTTGTTAGCGTACTTAACGAGCTCTTGTATTTTGGCTGTTGTCCAGTCGGGCTTTATTTCATTCAGTAGCCACTCATTGGTATTGGTAAACTTCTGTATGTTGTCAAAGTTGTCGTTGGCACTTTTGCCATAAATCACGCCCGGGTTTGCATTACCGTGGTCGGTAGTAATAATTACCAGGGTTTCTTTGTCTTTTTCGGCAAAGTCTATGGCTACCTTAACCGCTTCGTCAAAAGCTATCTGGTCGTAAAGCAATGCGCCTATGTCATTAGCATGCGCGCCCCAGTCTACCTTACCGCCCTCTATTTGCAGTACAAAACCGTTTTTATGGTTTTTCATGTGGTCTATTGCCTTCTGTGCCATTTCGGCCAGGGTAGGGGTAGTTTCGGTAAGTTCTTTACTGCTGCGTCGGTCTATACTGTAGGGTAGGCCGTTATCGGCAAAAACACCCAGTACAGGCTTGCCCGGCTGCGTAGCCAGCATTTCGTTTCGGGTACGGGCTACCTGCCAGCCTTTTGCTTTATACTCGGCATACATATCGCGCTTGTCCTTACGGTGTTCGGCGTTAAAGTAGTCGTTACCGCCGCCCATCATAATATCAAAACCAAGGCGCAGATAATCTTCGGCTATGTCTTCCATAGCGTTACGGCTGTCGTTGTTTACGCAGAAACCTGCCGGGGTAGCGTGGGTAATGGGCACTGTAGTAACACAGCCCGCCATTTTACCCGCTTTTTTAAATTTTTGCCATATAGGCATATACTTCTCACCGTTTGGCCCTACGTTCAGCACGCCGTTTTTTACGCGAACACCACCACCCCAAGACGATGAGCCCGCCGATGAGTCGGTAACGATAGAACTTGCCGAAGCCGTATCCATAAGGGCATTGGCTACACGGTTGTCTTTGTACAGCTGAATCCAGTTGCTGCCTTTACCGTTTTTGCGGTTCAGGTACAAATCGGACATATTTAGCGTACCGGTACTCATACCGTCTGCCACCATAAAGATGATGTTTTTAGCCTTCTTGTTTTTATTGTTGATGCCGCCGTCTAAAACGCGGGCAGTGCTCTCAAACGGGTTGATAAGGGTGGCTCCAAGTGTAAAGAGCGAACCGTTTCGGAAGAACCTTCTTCTGTCCATGGGATATTACTATTGGAATTTTGTCAAATGTAAGCACTATTGTGACAGGCAAGGTTATTTGAGGGTTAATTTAACAGGTAGCCTTTTCATGTTATTGTCTTTAGTTGGATTTTTGGGATAAAAACTATAGTTTTAAGTTATGATAAATACAGATAATTTAAAGGGCAGAATAAAGAAATATACTAATATCAATGATGATGTTATACGGCAAACGAAAGGTTTTGATGAACAAGGTCGTGAAACGGATGATTTATATTATAATAATGGTGTATTAAGCCAGCATACAACTAAGCACTATACCCTGAATGGGTATATTGAAATACAGAAAAATTATGATGAAAACGGCTTGTATACGGATAAAATTATAAGTTTTCATGATACCGATGGTGACCTGATTTTGACAGAATCCTATGATAATTTTGATCAACTTATTCATAGCTATGAAAACGGTGTTAAACAATTAGTTACTAATGATGCCGGACAAACGCTTGAAGTACTTATTGTGAGGGGTGATAAAACTTTTATGAACGACCGTTTTGAGTATGACTCTGAAGGTAAGCAAGTAAAAGCACAGCGATTTAATGAAGAAGGTACTTTACTGCTAACTATGATGAGTGATTATGAAGGCGATTTGGTAATAAGGAGGATTTATAATAAAGATGGTATTCTGTTTGAAATCAATAAAGGAGTGTTTACTCATGGTCGGCTTACCCGCGGAATCCGCGTTAGCAGAGGGGTACTATCATACCATTTTGTAGAATTTTTTTTTGATGAATGGAAAGATATTGATCCCATTGACTATGAGTTTTATGATTATAATGAAGATCGAAAGACTAATGTATTGACAAAAGACCAGCGCCAAAACTTTCCTGAAATATGCGCTTTGCTAGATATGTTACAATATGATGTTATTGGAAACAAAATTGATTTTATAGCGTCGATGGAAAATTTCATATTCCAGGTGGAATATGAGTATGATGTTGTTGGCCAACAGGTGTCGCAAAGTAAAGATGTGTATTGGCCTGAGTTTAGTACTGACCAATTAACCAATGAAAGCTATTGGAAAAAAATTTATAATACCGAAGGGCTATTAATAGAAGAAGAAGATTGTGTAACTGAGAAAGAATGGGATACTTGGAACCATTATTTTTATGAATATCTTTTTGATGAACAAGGCAGAATAGCTCAAAAGCGATGGAAAAACTTGTATTATGAAAAGTATGGAGTTGTAAACTACAGTTACCATGCCAGTGGAGGTTGTATGCAGCAAAGCATGGATAATAATGGTGAAGTTTACTTAGTTACTGTAATTGACCACTATGGCAACTGTATATATGAAAAAGAAATTTATACTGATGGCAGTGGCAGTAATAAAGAAGAGCTTGTTGTTGAATATTATGAATAAAAAATCCCCATACTTGCGTATGAGGATTTTTGTATCTGATAAGATGGAAATTACCTTCTTCTCTTTTCTTTGATCTTAGCTTTTTTACCAGTAAGTTCGCGGAAGTAGAATATACGTGCCCTTCTAACTTTACCACGTTGGTTAACTTCAATTTTCTGAAGTGCCGGCATGTTAAGTGGGAAGATACGTTCTACACCTACAGCACCCGACATTTTGCGGATAGTAAATGTTTGAGTAACACCTGCACCCCTCTTCTGGATAACTACACCCTTGAAGAACTGAGTCCTGGTTTTTTCACCTTCTTTAATTTCGTAGTACACAGTGATTGTGTCACCTGAGTTAAACTCAGGAAAATCTTTTTTTCCGATGAACTCGTCCTGAACGAATTTTAAAAGATCAGACATGATTTTTTAGTTTAAAATAGTTTAACCGGGGCAACGTATTCACGATTTTCGCCAGAGGTTGGCCCGAATGAGGGTGCAAATATAAATCTATTTTTTGAAATGCAAAACGAATTTTTAAAGTTTTAATTGTTTGATTGACTAGCTATTAACTTGCTTTTGTGTGCTTTGTAGTTTTTAAGGGCTATTTTATGTATTTGCTTGTTGTTGTAGAGTGAAAGACAAGAACTGAATATTGCTTTTCCATTTCCAATTTCGGTATTTGCATAAAGAGGCTTTATTTTGCGCGCTTCGGTTCTTCCTACCACATTTGCTATTGAATCATAACCTGTAAGGAAAAGTGGAGAATCAGCAAACGAAAAATCTCCGTGACTTTTTAGGACAGTTCTTGTTTGGTTTTCTGTTAACTCGCACATACATGAGTATACAACGATTTGTTTAAAATCAGTGGTCCACTTATTTTTAGACATATATGTTTTTACAGTTGCTTTTTCTGATTTACACGAAAATGTAACTATAGATAATAGCGCTAATAAAACAGTTACTCTTTTATAATCCATTTTAAACAATTTTTTCAAAAGCTTTCCTTGCGCTCCCCCTAAAATATACCTCCCCACAATAAGTATAACCCAACTTATCCAGTATTTTCAGCATGCCGGGATTGTCAAAGTTGGTGTCTACTTTCAGGCTCTTAATATTGTTCTGTAATGCATATCCTTCAATATAGCCCAACATTTTTTGTGCAAGCCCCACTCCTAAAAACTGCTCAGAGATAGCCACACGGTGGTATACCACAAAGTCGTCATCGGTAAGCCATTTCCCATCAATGTCATCATAAGCGGGCTCGTCGTTAATCAGCACGGCACAGTAGCCTGCCACAGTACCGTTAACAATAAGTACATAACCTATTTGTTTGTCTATATCTGCTTTTACCACATCGGGGTTGGGGTAGCCGTCTTGCCACTGCCTGCTGCCGTCGGCTTTGCGGCGGGCTATGGCACCCTGTAAAATTTCCCATATTGCAGGGGCATCATCAGTAGTTGCCAACCTAAAAGTGTATTCCATTGTTGCTTAAAGTTAGGTTGTACAAAAGTCCGTATTAAAATTGTCCTGGCAAAGGAGAAGGTCACACGTTTTCCATTTCGAGCGAAGAGAAACGAAGTCGAGAAATCTCTATATATGCGTCTGAGATTTCTCCACTTGCTTTTCCAGTTCGGGCAAAGCCCTCGTGTCGCTGCGCAGCGGTCGAAATGGGAGAAAACAAAAACGCCCCCGTTTCCGGAGGCGTTTGGTAGTATTAAGAATAATAATTATCCTTTATCGATAGAGCCCAGTACGCGCTGCATAAAATTATTTAGCGCTTCTTTTTTGCTCATACCGCCTTTTATCAGTTTGTTTACCTCAAGCGCGCCATACATGTTAGAGATGAGTTCACCTATTACATCAAGCTCCTCGTCTTTTAAAGAGGGCACTTCGGTAAGCGCTTCTAAAACTTCCACGGTTTCTATAATATAGTCCTGGTCGTTTTGTTCTATAAACTCGGTTAGGTGCTTAATTACTGGTAACTTCATTTACAAGATCGGTTAAGATTTCTACTTTGTTTGTTTGCACCTGGTTTACCAGCTGTCCGTCCTTAAAGGTGGCAAATGTAGGCAGGTTGTCTACCTTAGCCAGTTTGCGCGATTCAGGGAAGTTTTCGGCATCAGCAAGTACAAAGGTTATGTTTTCATGGTCACCGGCAAGTTTTTTAAACTTAGGCTTCATGATCCTGCAGTTACCGCACCATCCTGCCGAGTATTGTACTACAACTACCGGTTCGGCCGCTACAATTTCGGCAAGGTTATCTTTATCTAGTTCCTGTAACATGATGGTCGTTCTTTATGAGTTAAAAAAATTAGTTAGATGAAAGGTAAGAAGCAACACCGTCGCGGTCTGCTGTCATAGCTTCTTTGCCTTCTTCCCAGTTTGCAGGACAAACTTCACCTTTAGTTTGTACGTGAGTGTAAGCATCTACAAGGCGTAGGTACTCGCTTACGTTACGGCCCAGTGGCATATCGTTTACGCTTTCGTGGAATATTTTACCATCCTCGTCTACAAGGTAAGTAGCACGATACGTAACGTTGCTGCCTTTAAGGATAACAGTGTCGGTTTCGTCGTTGTACTCACCAGACTCTATATCAAGGATACCAAGAATGTTAGCAAGGTTCCTGTTTGTGTCGGCAAGGATAGGGTAGGTAACACCTTCTATACCACCGTTGTCTTTAGCTGTGTTTAACCATGCAAAGTGTACCTCGTTAGTATCGCATGAAGCACCTATTACTACAGTATTCCTTTTTTCAAACTCACCAAGAGCAGCCTGGAAAGCGTGAAGCTCAGTAGGGCATACGAAAGTGAAATCTTTAGGGTACCAGAAAAGAAGTACTTTTTTCTTTTCGCTTACAGCTTTTTCAAAAACGTTGATAGATAGGTAGTCGCCCATGTGGTCAATAGCGTCTACTGCAATGTTTGGGAATTTTTTTCCTACTAATGCCATAGTTGTTTATTTTAAAGTTTTAATATAATCGGCTTAAAATTTCTTTTGCAAAAGTACACGCAAAAGCACCTAATTTACTATGATAAGCATCATATTTCTTTATTTTCTGATAGAGAAAACCTATATAACTTAATTTACAAATTATGTTTCAAAATAGCAATACTGTGTCGTTTTTATATTAAGTTTTCTATATTTGTTTGTTATACCAATAATTTTCACACGAATGGCATTAAAAGACCTTTTCCGTACCAAACCTATCAGTAAAATTTTGCAACAGGGTGGAGACGGCGAACACACCGGACTACACAAGGTACTTACAGTAAAAGATCTTACTTTTTTTGGGGTAGCAGCTATTATAGGCGGTGGTACATTCAGTGCCATAGGCAATGCCTGTTTTTCAGGCGGGCCTGCTGTAATCCTTCTTTATATTATCTGTGCTATAGCCTGCGGGTTTACTGCTATGTGCTATGCCGAATTTGCCAGCCGTGTGCCGGTATCGGGTAGTGCGTATACCTATGCTTATGTTTCGTTTGGCGAACTCTTTGCCTGGGTTATTGGCTGGGCGCTGATTATGGAATATTCTATAGGTAATATCTATATTGCTTTTTCGTGGAGTGGTTATTTTACAAACCTGCTCGAAAGTTTCCATATTCATCTACCCGAATGGTTAACCATTAATTATACCGAAGCGCATCGTAATTTCCTTGAAAACAAACCGGGGGAAGGATTTAACGCATGGCAAAATGCCCCTATGCTGGGCAGCCTGAGAATAATATTCGACCTGCCTGCGGTAATGATTAACCTGCTTATAACTTACCTGGTATACCGAGGCACGCAAGAGTCTAAAAACCTGAGCAATATTATGGTATACATAAAGCTTATCATTATTGTTTTGGTAATTGCTGTAGGCTGTTTTTATATTGATATAGACAACTGGACACCTTTTATGCCAAATGGCTTTGGTGGCGTTATGGGCGGTGTGTCGGCAGTATTCTTCGCTTACATTGGTTTTGATGCCGTTTCTACACTGGCTGAGGAATCAAAGAACCCGCAGCGCGACCTGCCTAAGGGTATGATATACTCACTGGTTATCTGTACCGTGCTGTATATAATACTGGCGCTTGTGCTTACGGGTATGGTGCCTTACGATAAACTTGGTGTTACTGATCCGCTTGCCGAAATTTTTGCCCTTAAAGGCGTAAAATGGATGCTGTTCATCGTGTCTATTGCTGCCGTGGTAGCTATGACAAGTGTAATGCTGGTGTTCCAATTAGGACAGCCACGTATATGGATGACCATGAGCCGGGACGGCCTTATGCCAAAGAGATTCTCTAACATTCACCCTAAATTTAAAACACCGGGTTTTGCAACCATAGTTACCGGTTTTGTGGTGGGATTACCAATATTCTTTACCGATGAAACTTTCGTGCTCGATTTTACCAGTATAGGTACATTGTTTGCCTTTGTACTGGTGTGTGGAGGGGTATTACTGCTTAGCCCACACAGCGAGGCCGAGAGCGAGGAAAATAAGACCAAAGGTAAATTCCGCATACCATACATTAATGCGAAGTTTATTTTCCCGCTTATCGTTGTGGGAGGTATAGTTGTAACACAATATGCATTCCCTACTTTTTTTGCCGATACCTTTGATTTTTCAGGTGATGCCACTGCCAATGTAACCATGATAGTGTTTTTTGCGCTGTGTATAGTTATGGCGGTGCTTTCGTTCCTTAAAAATCTGTCGCTTATACCGGTGCTTGGCTTAATATCATGCTGCTATCTGCTTACAGGAATGTCTTTGGGTAACTGGGCTTGGTTTGGCCTGTGGCTGGTACTTGGACTTGTTTTCTATTTTGCTTACGGTAGAAGCCATAGTAAGTTGGCTAAGGCGGAATAAATGGAAAGTGATTTTTCAGTTGAATTACATATCTTCAGGTCGGTAGGGGTTAATATTACTAACATAGTTCCCGAAAAAGAAAGCGCAGCATATAGTGCTTGCCAATTTAGTACGGCAGACAATGCTGTAATGCTCTTTCGTAAAAGTAAAATAACACCTACCAAAAACGGACAATTTGTAACGCTTTGGAAACGGGAGGGTAATGGCCTAATAGCGCCTTTCGGTGAAGAGGATAATATAAGAACTATTATCATTAGAGTGGAAAACAATGCACAAAGCGGATATTTTATTTTTCCTGCTTCGGTGCTCTGTAATCAAAAGATATTTACTGCAAACGGAAAAGAAGGTAAGCGCGCTTTCAGGGTTTATCCACCCTGGGACAAGCCCGAAAGCAAACAGGCTGCTGCTACCCAAAAATGGCAACTACAGTATTTTGTAGAGATTAAAGAAGGTAGCCTCTGTGATGTAAAAAAAGCGGTCGGGTTATTTTATGACTAGACTATTACAGTAAAACCTTAGAAAGATTTTTTGTTGTGTTTTGGATTTAAATATTTGATTAACTTTATGTTACAAAAATTAATCAATATTTATGAAAACTCCTCAAACGTATTCCACCGCACAAAATATCTTCAGGATAGTACTGGGTTGCCTGCTGCTCTTTACGGGTACCGGGCATTTAACCTTTGTTCGTGAAACCTTTAGCGCTCAGGTGCCTTCGTGGGTACCGCTTGATGCCGACCTTGTAGTAATACTATCGGGTGTGGTAGAGCTATTGCTTGGGCTTTCACTATTGGCGCTTACAAAATACAGGGTAGCGGTAGGCTGGGTAGTGGCTGCATTTTTTGTAGCAATTTTTCCCGGCAACTATGCCCAGTATGCAAACCATGTAGATGCATTCGGCCTTAATACCGACGGTTTAAGGCTTACACGCCTGTTTCTGCACCCATTGTTAGTACTGTGGCCTTTGTGGAGCTGTGGCTCGCTTGCGGCAGCTTTTAAAAAGTAATTAATATAAAAACTGTCCGGCAAACAGTTTATGCTGTTTACAGGACAGTTTTGTAATGTGGTTATGTGCCCGCGAGGGAAAGGGTTCAATTACTGAAAAATAGAAAGTATTTCCTTTTTCGCTTTGCCCAACTTCTGCTCCAGGCGTCCCCACATTTCATCATCTTTACCTTCTTCATACGTTAAGTCGTCGTCGGTAAGTTCGGCGTACTTTTGTTTAAGCTTTCCTTTTAGCTCGTCCCAGTGTCCTTTTATTTCTGTTGAATTTGGCATAACAATTTTTGTTTTTAGGTTATTTCAGTATTGTAAAATTACAAGTCATAACCTTAAAAGACTGCCAAGGGTTTTATAAAGTGATGCTAAAATCTATTTTTTAAAACTTACAGTATTTTAATGGTTTAAATACTTTGAAAAAATAGGTAAAACACTGTTTGTTGTTTTGGGTTATTGTTGTTAATTGGTTGCTGTTTAGTTGTTTGTGTTCTTTTGATGAACTGATTGTAACGTTTAACTCTTTTAATCATTCTAAGTTATGAGTTATCAATTACTGAAAGAAGATGTATTGTTTTATCAACGTCTGTTAAAATCAGCAGGGCTATACAAATACGGGCTCGATGGCGACTGGGGACCAAAAACTTCTAATGCCGATGCCGATTTTATAGCAAAGTATGAGAGTTTGAAGGCGCAATATGGCGGTTTTGACCCCAGAAGTGAACAAAATATTATTACGCTACACCCCAAAGCCCAGGAGGAAGCAAGGAAGTTTTTAAAACTGGCTCAGGGCGGTGCTTTTCAGGTAAGGATAATATCGGGTACCCGGACTTATGCAGAGCAAAATGCCCTTTACAGACAGGGTAGGTATGGTAATTCCGGCCCCGTAGTTACTAACGCTAAAGGCGGACAAAGTAACCACAATTTTGGTATTGCTTGGGATATAGGGCTGTTTGATTCACATGGCTACAACACAGTAAATGCTAATTACATAGCAATAGCTAATAAAGTTATGCCACAGTTGTCAACTCTTGAATGGGGTGGCGACTGGAAGTCTATTAAAGATAATCCGCATTATCAGTTAAAGGCAGTAAGCAACTCAGTTGCCATAATCAGGCAAAAGTTTGAGAATGGTCAAGCCTATGTGTAAAGTTTATTCTGCTCCCCCCTTAATAAAAAAGCCCTTTTATCATTTATAAAAGGGCTTTTTGAATATTTTCTACTTACTCAGCCTGTGTAGTGTATATGTCATTGCTGTAAGCAGGAAGAAAGCCACAACCTGGTGGGTAAGCCCCAGCCATAACGGCACCCTGAACAGTAGTGTAAGTACTCCCAGTGTAAACTGCAGGAATACTATTGCTACAAGTGTATTAAGTCCGTTTTTTTGCTGGTTGTCCAAACTGAATTTCTTCCCCTTGAAGTATAGTGCTACTATTAAGCCAACTACTATGTAGGCCATAGTACGGTGTACAAACTGTACGCCGCTCTGCCCTTCGGTAAGGTTTTGCAGTAGGGTAGGCTTTTCTATAAACACACTGTCGTGTATTAGTTGACCGTCGCTCATCAGTGGCCAGGTATTGTGTACCAGCCCGGCATTAAGCCCGGCAACAAAGCCTCCGTATATAATTTGTAACAGCAATATTACAAGTGCAACACGAGCCAGTTTACGCATTGGCAGTAAGGCAGTTTTCCTTTTAGGGTAGATTAAATCCAGTGCTACCCATAGTGTGTAGGCAAAGGTAAGGAACGCAAACGTAAGGTGTAGCGACAGCCTGAAGTGGCTTACATCCGGGTCGTTTACAAGGCCGCTTTTTACCATAAAC
Organism: Flavobacterium sp. RHBU_3; assembly: GCF_046613565.1. NCBI lineage: Bacteria > Pseudomonadati > Bacteroidota > Flavobacteriia > Flavobacteriales > Flavobacteriaceae > Flavobacterium > Flavobacterium sp. RHBU_3. The sequence goes on from NZ_JBKJHC010000011.1 coordinate 159,143, forward strand.
CAACCGAAGAATCCTTGTAATGCTCCCATGCCTAACAGCACAAAAGATTTGTTTAAGGTAGCTTTGTCAATGCGTTTCTTGATAAGGAAATAGACAAATGGTATTATAAATACCATACCTATTATTCGTCCTATAAAACGGTGGAACCACTCCCAGAAGTAAATGAACTTATAATCATCCAGGGTAAAGTTGTTGTGGATGTTTATCTTTTGGTACTCCGGAAATTTCTTGTATTCATCAAATGCCTGTTGCCATTTTTCGTCCGTTAGCGGAGGAAAGGTATCAGTTACAAGATGCCAGTCGGTCATGCTAAGGCCGCTGTTTGTAAGGCGGGTTATACCGCCAACTACCACCATTATAAATACCAGGAAACAACCTGATAGTAACCAAATGATGACTCCTTTATCGCGTTTCATAAATGTTTAAGAATTTGCTGTTTTAAGTCCAAGCTTTAAAGCCCTTTCCATCATAAAAGTATAGGCAGCTTCATACTCATTAGGTATCTCACCTTCCAGTATGGCTTCCTTAATGGCTTCTTTCAGTACTCCGATTTCCCGTGAAGGTTTCAGGTTAAAAATCTCCATGATTTCCTCGCCGGTAATAGGCGGCTGAAAGTTTCGCACGTGGTCGCGCTCTTCTACTTCAACAATCTTCTGACGTACAATTTTAAAATTGTTGTGGTATTTTTTAAACTTATTCGGGTTCTTGGTAGTAATGTCTGCCTCACAAAGCGTCATTAGGCTGTCTATGTCCTCACCGGCATCAAATACCAGGCGGCGCACTGCGCTATCGGTAACAATATCCTGTGCCAATACTATAGGGCGCGAACTCAGCATTACCATTTTTGCCACAAACTTCATTTTGTGGTTCAGCGGCATGTGCAGGCGCTCAAACAATTTTTTAACCATTTTGCCACCCACAAACTCGTGTCCGTGGAATGTCCAGCCCTGTTTTTTTACAAAACGCTTGGTAGGCGCTTTGCCTATATCGTGCAGTAGAGCAGCCCAGCGTAGCCATACATCTTCGGTATTGCGGCTTATGTTGTCTACAACCTCCAGGGTATGGTAAAAATTATCTTTGTGTGTTTGTCCTTCTACTTCCTCTACGCCTTTTAGTGCGGTAAGTTCCGGTAGTATAATATCCAACAGCCCGGTATCGTACAGCAGCTTAAAGCCGATAGACGGTACAGGTGCCGAAAGTATCTTGTTTAGTTCGTCGGTAATACGTTCGCCGGTAATGATTTTTATACGTTCCTTGTTACGCTCAATAGCCTTAAGCGATTCTTCCTCAATGGTAAAATTAAGTTGGGTAGCAAAGCGTATGGCACGCATCATACGTAGCGGGTCGTCGCTATAGGTAATATCCGGATCCAGCGGTGTACGAATGATTTTGTTGGCAAGGTCTTCCACACCGTTAAACGGGTCTACCAATGTACCAAAATCATCTTCAGATAGTGAAAGTGCCAGTGCATTTATGGTAAAGTCCCTGCGGTTTTGGTCGTCTTCCAGTGTGCCGGTTTCCACAATAGGGTTACGGCTGTCGGTACGGTAACTTTCCTTACGGGCGCCCACAAATTCTACGTCTACGTCATCGTATTTTAGCATGGCAGTACCGTAGGTTTTAAAAACCTGAACTTTAGGCTTGCCTTTTATCAGGCCCGAAACGGCTTGCGCCAATTCAATACCGCTGCCTACCGCTACTATATCTATGTCTTTTTTAAGACCGCGTTGCAGCAGAAAATCGCGCACAAATCCGCCTATTACATAGCTTTTTACATTAAGCGATGCTGCGGCCTGCGCGGTAATTTCAAATATCTTATTATTAAGGGCTTCTTTGTATGAAGTTTTGTTTTCCATTTAAGGGCGTATCACTTTAACCGTCATATCGTTGCCCAGTTTTATGATAGCCGAAGGCTTGGTGGCAACTTTTTCGTGGTGCAAATTTACGATATAGTCTACGCCGTCCAAAATATGATGGTCAATTTCTTTAAACTGTGTAGGTGTAGGTATACCGCTTATGTTTGCTGAGGTAGAAACCAGCGGCTTTTTCATCCGCTCCATAAGTTTGTAGCAAAAAGGTTCTTTTACCAGGCGTACCCCAAGGGTGTTGTCTGGCGCTATAATGTTTTGTGCCACATTTTTCGGATTATCTAAAACTAACGTTGTAGGTTTATCGCTCATGTCCAGGATTTGCCATGCGGTTTCGGGTATGTCTTTAAATACACTCCACATCATGCGGTCGCCGTTTACCAGGACTATCATGCTTTTAGATTCTTCTCGTTGCTTAAGGGCGTATATTTTTTTTATGGCTTCAGGATTAGTGGCATCGCAGCCTATGCCCCAAACAGTATCAGTAGGGTAGAGGATAATGCCGCCGGCCTTAATGGCTTCGTAAGCATTATGTACTTCCTGATTGATGAGGTCTTGCTCATTCATGTTCATCTTGTCTAATGGATGCATGGCATTACTGTTTAAAACGCAAAAATACTGCTTTTTAAAATGAGAATACCGTAAATCTAAGATGAGTTTTTAGATGTTATTGAAAGCTGTTCACTGCTTCTGCAATGATTGTTAATTCATCATCAGTTAAAACCGGGCTTATAGGGAGGCTAAGCACTTCTGTGTGTATTTTTTCCGTGATAGGTAAGCACAGGTGGTTGTATTCTTTGTAAGCTTCCTGTTTATGCGGAGGAATAGGGTAGTGTACCAGTGTTTGTATACCTTTTTCGGTAAGGTATTGTTGTAGCCTAGTACGGTCTGTAGTGCGAATTACATACAAATGCCATACGTGTTCATTTCCCTTTTCCGGAATTTGAGGTAACGTTATGGCGTCATTTTTTATATTGTTATTGTAAAAAACTGCAATTTCCTGGCGGCGCTGGTTTTCAGCATCCAGATGCTTTAATTTTTCATCCAGAATAGCAGCTTGCATTTCATCTAACCGAGAATTAAGCCCCCTGTATTTGTTTACATATTTTTCGGTAGTGCCGTAGTTTGCTATAGCACGGATTACTGATGCTAATTCATCGTTATTAGTGCTTACAGCCCCACCATCGCCAAGAGCCCCAAGGTTTTTACCCGGATAAAAGCTGAAACCTGCAGCATCGCCCAGATTACCCGATTTTATGCCGTTCCAGGTAGCGCCTATGGCCTGTGCATTGTCTTCAATAATTTTCAGGTTGTGTTTTTCAGCCAAAGCTTTTAGTTCATTACTGTATGCTATACGTCCGTACAGGTGTACCGGCATAATGGCTTTGGTCTTTGGTGTAACGGCCTTTTCAATATTCTCAACCGAAATATTAAACGTGTTTATGTCCGGTTCAGCAAAAACAGGTATAAGGCCACAATCAGTAATGGCCAGTAGTGTTGCTATAAATGTATTACCCGGAACTATAATTTCGTCTCCCTGCTGCATAAATCCGAGTTCTGTATAGCCTCGAAGTATCAGCCTGAGGGCATCCAGTCCGTTGGCTACACCTATAACGTGTTTTACCCCCAGATAATTGGCAAGGTTTTGTTCAAAATTTCTTGTTTCCTCTCCTAAAAGATACCACCCGCTACGAAATGTTTTCAGCAGGCGCGCTTCAATAGCTTCCTGGTGGAGCAGGTTTATTTTTTGAAGATCAAGAAATTTTATCATTCAGTGTATTTTTTTGGTAATAATTAATCAATAGGGATGCACCTCTTATAAAACTATTGTGTGAACTTATCTTCGCGGCATAGCGGCTTTGCGAGATTTTTTTGACCACAAGGTTCACCAAGTCTTTCACAAGGTACACAAAACATATAATTATACTCAATATAGACACAAAGGCTTTCCTGTGGAAAGCTAAACAAGTCCACAAAGGGACTTGTGTCTACAGTATAGCTTATAAAGAGGGAACCTCAAAATTTTCTATTTTATCTATAATAGGCAACCAAAATTTGTCAACGTTCTTATTAAAAAATCGGTGACATCCAAAGGGGAGCTTTTTATCATTTAACTTATATGCTATTTCCGGTTTTCTGTCCATTGCAAAATCTACAGCTTCCATATAACCGGGTATTTTCATGTCTGTGTATTGTGGTGCTGCCATAGAAAAGTACACATCTTCAATATGATAGTTCCTTTCATCGCGGTGCTGTAGTGCGTATTCTATTTTGTCTTTCTGGGCAGTAACAATACGCATCATGGTTTCAGTTTTCCTTAATGAGAAGCCAACATTGCCTACTTTAAAAAAGTGATCGGTATTTTTTTTCTTTTTCTTTACCAGGTTTTTTATGGTTAGTTCCAGCTTCTTGAAGAAATTTTGTTTAGATGCTATCCAGGGCGCACCTATATAGTCATAACCTTTATTGCACCAATATTCCAGCTTGTCTTCAAATACATATACATCAGTTTGGCATATAAGTATATACTCATAATTGGCAAAGCTGCTATATAACTCTTCAGACAGCATTAGCCTGTTATAACCTTCAAGCCCTTTAAAATAATTAGGGTCAAATGTTTTTATTTCATGCTTTACAGTGTCTAAGAGGCTTTGCAGCGGCGATAGGTCAAGCCCTTCAGGGCATATTATGGCAAAAGGGTGACTTCCTAGTATGTTTAATGATCTTTTCAGCGATAACATTTCGTAATTGCTGAGTGCTGTTTTATATAGAGGTATGGTTACAATAGCTTTTTCCATAGGTGCTGATTAATTGGTTATAAAGGTACGCAAGAAGTTTATATATCTTATTTGTGTAATTACCCTTCCTTCAATTCGTTGATTTTTTGAAAGGATTGACGTCGTCATAATTGGGTGTAACGATTTCCGAAAAAAAAGTACACTTTAGCCGTTTACTTGGCTTTATATACACCCAGTGCTTTTTTAATAGTTTTATTGAGTAATATCCAGTTTACATAAAAGCCATTTTTAAAGCTTGTAAACCACCATTTGTTATACGGTAAAATGTTGTCTGATATAAAATTGCTTATCTCAGGAGAAACAATAAAGTCCTTACTAACGTCTTGCCATAAAATATTTCCGTAACCGTCAAATTCGTTTACCTTATTCTTTTCATGGATTATAGACATCCACAACCGGGTATGCGTAAGCTGTTTTATACGCGTTTCTTTTTTCCAGTGGTTATGGTCGTTTTTCCACACCGTTTTAGGATCCTCGTTTTTTTCTATCAGGCTTATAAACGGGTTAAAAACATGCTCTTTTTTGCCCAGCATAACAACCGGCTTTATTTGTAGCGAATACCCTTTTACCACATCTATGGCCATATAGTCCTGCTTGTCAAACTGTTTTTGTACCTCGTCTATAAACGTGTTACGTATGCAGTCGTCATTGTCTATGCGAGATGTTATAATATAAGGTTGACCCACAGTTTCTTCTGTAACCAGTTTTTTTATTTCAGGATAAAATGCAGGCATACCCTCTATAAAAAAGGCTCTTACATTAGGTTTCCCGTTTAAAAGTTTTCCTATTTTTTCCCTGTAATTTTCGGGGGTTGTAACATCAAAATATATTAACCAGTTAAAATTTTTATTGGTTTGCGCCAGTACCGATGGCAAACAGAAATTCTCAAACAGCCACAAACGGTGATCAAGCCATTCATCAGTAAGAAGGCTTTCGTTGTTTTTTGTTACATCCCATTTAGGATTTTTGAGATTAAATCGGGTAATTAAATAGTGGCTAAACATTATATACTGGTTATATCAACGGGTAAAAATAAAGCAATTATTTTACCTGTAAAATGCAAAATGGTTACTTTTGCAAAAAATAAGTTGAATGAATTATGTCATCCATACTGATTTTGCAACTCATTCACCGCGTATACAGGAGATAGTTGCAAAATTCAATACTGAAGGAACAATGTTTGCCGATGGGACAAGAAATAAGATAAAGACTTTTTCGATGGACGATACAACGGTAAATGTAAAATCATTCAAAGTCCCTAACTTTTTCAATAAAATAGTTTACCGTTTTTTTAGGGAGGGTAAAGCACAGCGCTCTTATGAAAATGCTAATGCACTATTAAATATGGGGATAGGTACGCCTAAGCCTATTGCCTTTTTTGAGAACCGTACCGCATTATCATTGCTGGATAGCTATTATATGAGCGAGCAGATGCTGCCCGATCTTACTTACAGGCAACTGATAGAAATACCTGATTATCCTGAACACGATATTATCCTTAGACAGTTTACACAGTTTACTTATCTGTTGCACCAAAAAGGTATCGAATTTAAAGACCATACTCCCGGAAATACCCTGATAAAAAAAACCGGAGCACAACGGTATGAGTTTTTCCTGGTAGACCTTAACAGGATGGCATTTCACTCTAAACCCTTGTCTTTAAAAAAAGGTATTATAAATATGTCCAGGCTTACCCCGGAGAACCATCTTGTGGAGGTTATGAGCGATGAATACGCGAAGCTTTGCGGTGCATCTTATGATGAGGTATTAAGCCTTATGACGAAATACACCCAGTATTTTGCTAACCGTTTCCACCGTAAGCGTGCCATAAAGCGTGCGTTAGGCCTCAGGAAAAAGTAATATATTTGCAAACACAAAGCTATGAAGTTTTTTTAGCAGCCACGCTGCTAAACGGCTAATTAGCTAAGAAGCTAAAAAAATGAAAATATCTGTTATTGTAAGTACCTATAATGCCGAGAAATGGCTGGAGAACGTGCTGATAGGGTACTCTAATCAAACATACAAAGACTTTGAACTTATTGTTGCAGACGATGGTTCGCGCGATACTACCCGTGAACTTATAGAACGTTATGCGGCTAACTATCCTGTGCCTGTACGTCACCTTTGGCATGAAGACAAAGGGTATCGCCGTCAGGAAATACTTAATGTGGCTATAGTAGAGGCTGCAAATGAGTATATTATTATGACGGATGGCGATTGTATTCCGCGCCCCGACTTTGTAGAAGTACATGCCCGTGAAGCCGAAAAAGGGCGTTTCCTTTCGGGCGGGTATTGTAAACTTACCATGAAAACCAGTGAAGCTATCACTAAAGAAGATATACTTAACGGTAACTGTTTTAAGATAAATTGGTTAAAAAGTATCGATAAGCTTGGATTTAGCCAGGCATTAAAACTTGGTGTCGGGCCTTTTGCAGCTTCGGTATTAGATGCTGTAACTCCTACAACACCATCATTTAATAACTGTAACTCCAGTGGTTACAAGGAAGACATGATAGCCATTAACGGATACGATGAGCGTATGAAGTATGGTGGGCCGGATCGTGAGTTTGGCGAAAGGCTGGAAAACTTCGGCGTTAAAGGAAAACAGATACGCCACAAGGCTATATGCCTGCACCTTGATCATAGCAGGGGGTATAAAACACCTGAATCATTAGCTGCAAACCTTGCCATCCGTAAAGAGGTAAGGGATAAAAAAATAAAATGGACGCCTTACGGTATTGTTAAGGAAGCGGGTGTAACTGTTGAGTAACAATATTGGTTTCCAGAAAACTATGCAGCTTGTCTTCAAAAAGGGCAAGCTGTAATTTTTTATACAACTCTATAGATTGCTCCTTAAATTCTTTCGGGTGTTTTTCGCCATAAATTTCCGGAAAGTAATCCTGAAGGTGTACAGCATTGTGTTTATGCGTATCGGTAAGCATATTCCACGATCCCTTATTAATCCACGGAGAAAAAATAGTAAATGTAGGTACGCCAAGTGCTTTGCCCATATTTACTGCCCCGCCTTCATTGCCTACCAGCCCGTTGCATTGAGATAATACGGCAATCATTTGCCTCAGGTCATCTATATAAAAATCAAAAACAACCTTTTGCTTTGTTTCCGGTTTGCAAAGATTGTAAATTTCCTGTGCTTTGTCGGCTTGCTTTGGCAAATAGTTAAACAGCAGTTGTGCACCTGTGTTATCAGCTACAAAATCAGCAATTTTAGACATTTCGGCAACAGGCAGGCTTTTTATATCATCGCTTCCCATTATGCTTAGCATTATAACCGGCTTGTTTATATCCAGTTTTGCTGCCATCAATTGTCTTGCGTATTCTATTTCTTTTTGTTCCAGGTATATTTTAGGAAAATTAACTGGGGTAGCTGTACCCGTAAGGGCTTCGGCAAGCTGTAGCCTGTGTACTAACGCAGAATTTTCTATACGCCAGTCTGGTGTTATGGTTTTGTCGTAGAAAAATGATGTGTACCATTTTTTAAAGCCAATACATGTAGCCGCGCCCGATATAAGTACTATAATACCGCTTTCCCATTTGCTGTATGCATCTAGTATAGCAGTATATCTTTTCCTGCGGATACTTAATGCAAATTTTATAAGTGCAAGCCTGCTTTTACGTTGCTCGCTTGTAAAAGTTATAAGGTGGTCTATATAGGGATTGTTTTGTACTACAGGCCTTGTGAAATCATAAGCCATATAGTCTACTTGCGCATCAGGGTATTCTTCCTTAAGAGCTTTGCAAATAATACTGCTGGCCAGTACGTCGCCAATCATCTTTTGCTGTATAACCAGTATCTTTTTAGAACTTTTGTTAAGCTCTCTTAGGTATACATAACGCATGTATACGTGGTAGCCAAGTATTTTGGCTACTTCATATCCACGTTTACCGTTTATAAAGCCAAGTTTTAGTACATAATATTTAAAAAAACGGTATGCTGGTCTTACGGTAAAGTGTAATATATTGGTGCGTACACCTTCCTGATGAAATTCTTTAGCCTTAAGGCGTGAATATTGCAGTCGTTTTTGAAGAAAATCGTCGGCATCCCTAAAAGAGTAGTGCTGTATAGCGTTTTTTAGTACACGGCTTTTACCTTTAATAGATAATTGCTCGTGTACAAGCTTGTCGCTGTAACGGCACTTTGATTTTCTAAAAATACGTGCCGTGCGGTCTTCGTTAAAGCTGTTGTTTACTAAGGGTTTTCCCTGATAATAAAAAACACGCTTTACCCAAAATGCAGATTCTTCCGGAGCTTTATAAAAAAGGCTTTTTATTTCTTCAACACCTTTTTCGGTAATGCGTTCATCAGCATCAAAAAATAATACCCAGTCATTTTCCGCCAAATCTATAGTATAGTTACGCTGCGACGAGAAATCATCAAAAACACGTTGATACAACCGCACATGCGGGTACTCTTTTTTGATGATTTCCGTTGTAGCATCGGTACTAAAGGAGTCTACCACAACAATTTCGTCTGCAAAAGACATGTTGTCCAGATATTCACGTATGTTGTGCTCCTCGTTATATACTATGGCAAGGGCAGATATTTTTATGGGTTCGCCTTTCATTCGCAATTATTAAACCGCTACATCATATTCCCTCAGGGCGTTGTTAAGCGAAGTTTTAAGGTCTGTTGATTCTTTACGTTTACCTATAATAAGTGCACATGGAACCTGGTATTCTCCTGCCGCAAATTTTTTAGTATAACTTCCTGGTATTACTACACTGCGTGCAGGTACTATACCTTTCATTTCTACAGGTTCATCACCCGTTACATCTATAATTTTTGTAGAGGCTGTAAGGCATACATTAGCACCTAATACCGCTTCTTTTTCTACTCGTACTCCTTCAACAACTATACAGCGAGAACCTATAAAGGCTCCATCTTCTATAATAACCGGTGCGGCTTGTAGCGGTTCCAGCACGCCGCCTATACCTACACCACCACTTAGGTGTACGTGTTTGCCTATTTGCGCACAGCTCCCCACGGTTGCCCATGTATCTACCATAGTGCCTTCATCTACATAAGCGCCTATGTTAACATAGCTTGGCATAAGAATAACACCCGAAGATATATAAGCACCATGTCTGGCTACAGCATTTGGAACTACGCGAATACCTTTTTCTGCATAATTGCGTTTAAGCGGCATTTTATCGTGGTATTCAAATATTCCTGCTTCCAGGGTTTCCATCTTCTGTATAGGGAAATACATTACAACAGCTTTCTTTACCCATTCGTTTACCTGCCATCCGTTTTCTACGGGCTGGGCCACGCGAAGTTTTCCGGCGTCTAAAAGTTCTATAACTTCCCTTATGGCGTTTGTTGTTTCTTCATTTTGAAGCAGGCTGCGGTCATCCCATGCCTTTTCAATAATGTTTTGTAAGTTGTTCATAGTAGTGCATTGCATTTCGGCAAAGATAGTAATCTGATTACATTTTAAGCTGCTTTGCGGTAAATATACTATTTGTTAAGGTTAAGTTTAAGTGAGGTTTGTTGGTTTTTATGTCTTATCTGTTTGTTGTTCAGTGGTTTTGTTTGGTTTTAGAATCTGTTTCATTCAATTTTTGTCTTTAGTGCTATAAATACATATATATAATAGGACTACTCAAACTAGAAGGAAAGGGCTCAAATATGTTTTTGCTCATCATGTATTCCCTTTATTTCTCGGTGTCATTATATATATAATAGAGTAGAATATGCTGTGCGTTGTGTGTTTTACTTTTACTTCCCCTGCTGTTTTTAAAAAACTTTTGTATTCAAATCATTATATATCAACCACTTACCTTTTTGTGTTAAATGATCTTCAAAAAAGATTTAAAAAATGGTTGTAGAAGTAAAAAATGGGTGTACTTTTGCACCCGCAACAGAGAAGTTAGCAATGTTCTTAGAAATATTGATGAGTGATTTTTGAGGTTTAGAGCTTCTTATTATATAAGGAGTA